>CAJPFZ010000220.1 GCA_905339355.1 Burkholderiaceae bacterium | reverse complement strand
TCAGTACTTCACGTCGCCGTGGATCACCCGCGGCGCATCGGTCACCGCCGGCTTCGCGCCGATGTAGAGCGCGCTGGCCGAATCCGACGGGTCCTGCAGTCCGCTGGCGGTGGGCAGCGTGAGCCCGGTCGGCAGGGTCAGGCCGGCGGCGGCGCACACGCTCACGTCCTTGCGTGCAAAGCGGATCTCGCGGTCCAGCCACTTGACGAGCATCTGCGCCGAGGCGTTGCTCACGCTGCCCAGCACCTCGTCGAAGGGGATCACGAAGGCCGGCACGTGGCGCGACTCGGGGGTTTCGCAGCTGACGGCTTCATTCGTCAGGCGCGAGACGCAGTGGCCCGGAATGCCCCACAGCTCACCGAAGCCGCCGTACTGCAGCACGATCGACTTGCCGGCATAGGCGCCGTATTGCGCACCGCTCGGCACGCCATAGCTCACCTGCAGCGGAGCGTCGAAGGCGACGATGGTGCCGCTCGCGTCCTTCACCGCGGCGAACTGGTTCCACTGGTTGGGGCCGGTTTCCCACTGGTAGTAGACGTCGAGCTCGTCGACCCGCTGGTCGCAGTACTTCGTAGTGTCGTGCTGGCAGACCATGCTTGCGAGGTCGGAGGCCTTGAACAGCTTGCCGGTGCGCACGCCATGCTGATACTGCGTCCGGCCTTGCAGCGCTTCACGGTCGGTGAAGCTCACGCCTTGGCTGGCCGCATCGCGCAACATCGCGCTGCTGCTGTCGGTGGTGTAGGCCACCTCGGCGCCGAAGCTGGTCGGCTGCCAGTTCTGGTAAGTGCTGGGCACGTAGGGCGACATCGCGGTGGAGCCCTCCGCGAAATAGGCGGCGATCGTCGCGGCGGTCGGGCACTCGCGCAGGCAGCTGAGCGACGCCGGCATGTCGGCCGGGTACACCAGGTCCTGCACGCGGTAGATGATGTTGATCGCAGCCGAGTTGACCGAGCCGGTCACGCCGAACAGCGGAATGAACAACTCGCCGCCGAGCGTCTGCGACCAGCCGCGCACGCCGCCCATGCCTGCAAAGTAGCTTGCGGCCACTGGCTTCTCTTCGGCCAGCGTCTGCGTCGTGCAGCCGTTGTTGCCGCACTCGACGAGGCCGGTGACCTTGAACATGCCGGCGGCGTCGTCCCAGTAGAGTTCGTAGTTGCGGTTCGGCACCGCGCCGTCGTAGAAGCCGGTGGCGTTGAACACCCAGGTCTGGAAGCGGATCTTGTCGGTGGAGGCGAGCGTGCGAGTCTGCTTGGTGTACTTCATCAAGCGGCCCTCGGCCTTGACCAGGGTGTAGTCAGTCTTCAGCGGCGGCTGGTCGGCCTGGTATTCCACGCGCTGCACCGTCGCGCCGCTGGCGATGCTGCCGGACGCTTCCGGCGGCAGCCACAGGCCCCAGTAGCCCATGTGGCCGTTGTAGACCTTGCCGTTGGCGGTGTACTCGATCGGGAAGCCCGAGCTGCGGTTGATGCGCTCGCCGCTGGCCGCGTCGTACAGGCCATAGCGCCAGACCGACGCGCCGGTGTCGGGATCGCTCGCGTCGCGCGAGAAGCATTGGTCCTGCGTGCCGTCCGAGCGGCGGAAGTAGTTTGCGTTGTAGGCGAACGAGTAGCCGAACGAGTTGCCGGCCTCGCTCATCTGCAGCATGCCGGCACCGCCGTCGGCGCCCGCCGTGGTCAGCGTCAGGGCGCTCGTGTACGCGCCCATGCCGTCGTCGTCGATCTCGTGCTCGAAGTAGTCGATGCCGCCGGCGCTTCCCTGCAGGTAGCCCTGAATGCCGCAGGGGCCTACGTCGCCCTTGCCGCAATAGTCGATGCGGAACACGCCGTACGGGTTGCTGTCCGACGGCGCTTCGGTGGCCGAGATGTTGACGAAGATCGTGGCGCTGTAGTCTTCCTCGACCTCCTCGATCCAGGCCCTGACGCGCATCGGGTCGCTGTTCGAGTCGCGTGTCGCATTGACGATCGCGTTCATGTACGAAGGCGCGTTCGAACTCGAATCGCTCGAGCCCGAGTTGCCGCTGCTCGAGCGCGCTTCGGGGTCGCACTTGTTCTCGTCGACGAGCGCGATGTAGCTGCCCTTGTTGACCAGCGCATCAGGCCGCATCGACGACATGAAGCAGGTGATCATGTTCACCTGGCTCACGCCTTTCGAGGTGGCGTCTTCGACGTGGGTGCTCTGCTTGTCGGTGCGGTACGCCGAGTCGGCCGCGGGCGCGGCGAGCGCGAGGGCCGGCCAGGCAAGCGTGCAGGCGAGGGCGAGGCGGGTCGGGCGCAGGAAAGCGTGGTTCATGCTCGTCTCCTCACTGCGCGTTCTTGGCGGTGACCACCGACACGCTCGATGGTGTCGAAACGCCTTCGATGACCACGGCCGGAACGTCGCCGCCGGTCGGCGGCGTGCCGCTGTCGCCGCCCGTGGGGGTGCTGCTGCTGCCGCCGCCGCATGCGGAAAGCGTGAGGGAAAGGACAATCGCCGCGAAAGCGGCGCCACCGGTCAATCGATCCATGGAAGGACCTCCGAATCTGCTCGTCATGGGGTGTACTGCTGGGCCTTCCGCGTGCATTCGAGAACGAACAAGGGCTCCGCGGGCTGTGAGTGGATCGGCGCGCCGCGGCGCGACTTGACTCGATGACGGCGCCGCGCGTGAGATGTTGCGCGAAGTAACCGCAGCTGGCGCCGGCGGTGCCTGGACGTGCGGCGGTTCAGGAGCGGCAGCCTGGAGTGGGCTCAGGGTTGACCCGCTATGATCCCGCGTCGTTCACGCCGGGGGGCTTTCGTTTGGATATCACGCTGCTGGTCAAGGCCGCGATCATGGGCATCGTTGAAGGCCTGACCGAGTTCCTGCCGATCTCGTCGACAGGACACCTCATCCTCGCGGCGTCGCTGCTCGACTTCACCGGCAGCAAGATCAAGGTCTTCGAGATCGCCATCCAGACCGGCGCGATGTTCGCGGTGATCTGGGAGTACCGCGTCAAGCTGGGTAGCACGGTGCGCGGCATCACGCACGACGCGGTGGCGCAGCGCTTCGCGCTCAATCTGCTCATCGCCTTCATTCCGGCTGTGGTGCTCGGGCTCGCGTTCAACGCACCGATCAAGGAACACCTGTTCCACCCCGTGCCAGTGGCAATGGCCTTCGTGGTCGGCGCGTTCATCATCCTGTGGGTCGAGCGGCGCCACCATCGCCGCTATGGCGAGCTCGACCTGGCGGGCGGGCGCCATGCCCGGGTCGAGACGGTCGACGACATGAGCGCGCTCGACGCGCTGAAGGTGGGCCTCGTGCAATGCGCGGCGCTGATCCCGGGCACCAGCCGCTCCGGCGCCACCATCATCGGCGCGATGGTGTTCGGCGTGTCGCGCAAGGCGGCCACCGAGTTCAGCTTCTTCCTCGGCATCCCGACGCTGATGGGCGCCGGCGTCTACTCCGTGCTGAAGAACCACGAGCTGCTGAGCATGGACGACCTGCCTGTGTTCGCAGTCGGGCTGGTCTTCGCCTTCTTCAGCGCGCTGCTGTGCATTCGCTGGCTGATCCGCTACGTCTCGACGCACGACTTCGTGCCCTTCGCCTGGTACCGCATCGTCTTCGGTGGGCTGGTGCTGCTCACCGCCTGGAGCGGCTGGGTGGAGTGGCGGGCGTAGCGGCGCGTCCTACGGACGGCCTCACCTATCGCACCGCTCCCCCGAGCCCCCTCCGAGAAGGGGCTCCAGCATGCCCCACGGCTCCCCCAAGTCCCCCTCCGCGAGGGGAACTCCAGCTTGTTTGTTGAAGCGGCCTCTCGGCCGCGCACACCCTTCGAGAAGTCGATTGCGTTGAACGCACGCCGCACCAAGAGTGGTGTTCCGATCAATCATGCTGGAGTCCCCCTCACGGAGGGGGACCTGGGGGAGCCGTCGAACGAACTGGAGCCCCTTCTCGGAGGGGGCTGGGGGAGCGGTGCGGTAAGTCATGCCGTCCGCAGGACGGCTCAACCCACGGTGCAAACAACCTCACCGATTCGTTGAAACACCAGGTCCCACACACCGTGCCCGAGTTTCAGGCCGCGGTTCTCGAACTTGGTCAGCGGCCGGTAGCCCGGCTTGGGCGAATAGCCTTCGGCGGTGTTGGCGAGCAGCGGCTGCGCCGACAGCACCTGCAGCATCTGCTCGGCGTACGGCTGCCAGTCGGTGGCGCAGTGCAGCGTGCCGCCGGGCGCGATGCGCGAGGCGAGCAGGCCGACGAACGGCTCCTGAATGAGCCGGCGCTTGTTGTGCCTCTTCTTGTGCCACGGGTCGGGAAAGAACACGTGCACGCCGGCGAGCGATCCGGGCGCGATCATCTGCTCGAGCACCTCGACGGCGTCGTGCTGGACGATGCGGACGTTGGCGAGCCCCTTCTCGCCGATCTTCTTGAGCAGCGCGCCGACGCCCGGCGTGTGCACCTCGACGCCGATGAAGTCGGTGTCGGGCATCGCTTCGGCGATCGCCGCGGTGGCGTCGCCCATGCCGAAGCCGATCTCGAACACCACCGGCGCCACGCGGCCGAACACCGCGGCCGTGTCCAGAGGGCGATCCTGAAAGGGCAGCACGAAGCGCGGCGCCAGCTCCTCGATCGCGCGCACCTGGCCCGGCCCCATGCGGCCGGCACGCACGACGAAACTTCGGATGCTGCGGCGGCGGGGGAAGGAGTCGGGGGTGTTCATGGCGGAGCCGGATTGTGCCCGAGCGTCCCTATAATCACGCCCCATGCGGGTGTAGTTCAATGGTAGAACGGCAGCTTCCCAAGCTTCATACGAGGGTTCGATTCCCTTCACCCGCTCCACCGTTCCGGGCCGCCAATGCGGCCCATTTCTTTGGTCCTTCCGCGAGATCGACATGAGCAATGCGACGGTGCGCGTCCTGATGGTGGTCGGCGAAGGCACGGTGCTGCCGGCGCTCGCGCCGGCCGGCGCCTTCGGGCCTTTCGACCTGTCGATCAGCCAGGGGCTCGACGCGGCCGCGGCGCGGTTGGCTCAAGAACAATTCGACGCGGTGCTCATCACCGCGCGCACCGTCGACGCCCGCAAGCTGCTGCAGTGGCCTGCCTTGTCGCAGGCGGCCACCGAGCCGGCGTTGATCGTGCTGACCACCGACGAGCCGGGCGCCGAACTGGCCACGCTGCTCGTGCGCAAGGGGGTGCAGGACGTGCTGCCGCTGGCAATCGATGCAGTCGATGCGCTGCCGCGTGCGCTGCGCCTGGCCATCGAGCGCAAGGCCCAGGAGCGGCTCACGCGCAAGGCTTGCGCCACCGATCTGATGACGGGGTTGCCCAACCAGAGCCAGCTGATCGAACACGCCAACCAGCTGATCGCCTTGCGCGAGCGCGAGCCGGCGCCGATGGCGCTGCTGGCGCTGCGTGTCGAAGGGCTCGCCAGCGCCGAGGCGCGGCTGGGGGCCGAATCGGCCAACGTGCTGCGCCGCAAGATCGCCGTTCGGCTGCGTGTGGGCGTGCGCGCGAGCGACGTGGTCGCCTCGCTGGGCGCCGACGCGTTTGCCGTGCTCCTGCCCAAGTTCCAGGAGCCGCAGGATGCCGAGCGGGTTGCCGCCAAGCTGTGCAACGCCTTGCATCCGCCGTTTGCCGTGTCCGGCAGCGAGGTGTCCGTGGCCGTGGCCTGCGGCGTGGCGAACTACCCCGACGACGGCAAGGACGGTGCGTCGCTGCTGCGCCGCGCGATCGGCCTGGCCGCGTCGACGCGCGCACAGGGCCGCGCCGGCGCTGCAGGCCCGGCGCCGGCGGCCAACGACCCGGTCGGCAACTGAGCGCAGCCCTCGGGGCCTGTCGGCCCCGGGTCGCGTCAGCTCACTTCAGGATGTCGCCCAGGCACAGGTACTTGATCTCGACGTAGTCGTCGATGCCGTGGTGCGAACCCTCGCGCCCGAGGCCCGACTGCTTGACCCCGCCGAAGGGCACCTCGGCGGTGGAGATCAGGCCGGTGTTGACGCCCACCATGCCGTACTCCAGGGCCTCGCCGACGCGGAAGATGCGGCCGACGTCGCGGCTGTAGAAGTAGCTCGCCAGCCCGAACTCGGTGTTGTTGGCGAGCGCAATCGCTTCCTCTTCGGTCTTGAAACGGAACACCGGCGCGACCGGGCCGAAGGTCTCCTCGCGTGCGCACAGCATCTCGCTGGTGGCGCCCGCGATCACCGTGGGCTCGAAGAAGCGCGTGCCGAACTTCTTGCCGCCGGTGAGCACGCGGGCGCCCTTGGCGAGCGCGTCGGCCACGTGCTGCTCGACCTTGGCGAGGCCCTGGTCGTCGATCAGCGGGCCCTGCGTCACGCCGGCGTCGAAGCCGTTGCCGACCTTGATCGTCTGCGCCTTGGCGGCGAGCTTCTCGACGAAGGCGTCGTAGACGCCGTCCTGCACATAGAGGCGGTTGGCGCAGACGCAGGTCTGGCCGGCGTTGCGGTACTTGCTGACCATCGCGCCTTCGACCGCGCTGTCGATGTCGGCGTCGTCGAAGACGATGAATGGCGCATTGCCGCCGAGCTCCAGCGACAGCTTCTTGATCGTCGGCGCGCACTGGCGCATGAGGATGCGGCCGACCTCCGTCGAGCCGGTGAACGACAGGTGGCGCACGATGTCGCTCTCGCACAGCAGCTTGCCGACCTCGATCGAGCGCGCGGCATCGGCGGTCACGATGTTGAGCACGCCCGCCGGCATGCCGGCGCGCTGCGCCAGCTCGGCCACGGCGAGCGCCGACAGCGGCGTCTGCTCGGCCGGCTTGATCACGACCGGGCAGCCGGCGGCGAGCGCCGGCGCGACCTTGCGCGTGATCATCGCGATCGGGAAGTTCCACGGCGTGATCGCCGCGCACACGCCCATCGCCTGCTTGATGACGAGGTAGCGCTTGTTGACGTCGGTGCTCGGCACGGTCTCGCCGTAGATGCGCTTGGCCTCC
>CAJPFZ010000219.1 GCA_905339355.1 Burkholderiaceae bacterium | reverse complement strand
CTGTATGTGCGCACCGGCACACCGATCCGTTCCATCCTCCATGGCGCCGATCAGGAACACGGCCTGCGACCAGGCACGGAGAGCGTGGCCCTGATCGTCGCGCTCGGCGCAGCCGCGGCGCTGGCTTGGGTCGAACTGCCGGAGCTGTCCGATCGACTGCGCGAATTGCGTAATCGCCTCCATGAGCGACTCGCCGCCGGCGTGCCAGGGTTGCAACTCAACGGTGATCCGAAGCAGCGGTTGCCGAACACGCTTCACGTGTCCTTCCCCGGCGTCAGCGGACGCGCCTTGCTCGCGGAAGTTGCCGACACCGTGGCCGCATCGGTGGGTTCGGCCTGCCACTCCGAGCACGATGCAGTCAGCGGCGTGCTGGCCGCAATGGGCATCGATGCGGCCCGTGCCAGTGGAGCTGTGCGTCTGTCCGTCGGGCGCACCACGCGAGCGGAAGACATCGATCGCGCCGCGGCAGCCCTCGCCGCGGCATGGACCAGGCTGGCCGGAGGATGACCCCGACACGCCGACGCCTGCGGTGTCTCCGGCAACACCCGCAGGGGCCTCCTCGCTCCGTCATCCGCCTCGGACTCCAAAGCTGAACGCTGTTTCGCAGGATTCGAGTATTTCGAGTGACGATGCTAAACTCGGAACCATGAATACCGCCCGCAAGCCCACCGAAGCCCGACAGCGCATCGCCGCACCGGCCCTGTCGGTGAACATCGACATCGATCCCTTGGTCGAGGTCGTGCGGCGCCACGTCAAGCTGTCGCCGCAGGCGACGCGCCTCATCAAGGTCGACTTGGCGCGGCTGTTTCAGAATCCGGCGATCAGCGGCAGCACCCGGAAGGCCGCCGCCAAATCCGAATCAACGACTGACCCGATACTGAGCACCCAGGAAGCAGCTGACTTGGTCGGCGTCTCGCGCCCATACATCGTTGCCCGCATTGAAGCTGGCGACATCGCGCTGCACCAGCAGGTTGGCAACCAGCGACGCGTGCTCAAATCCGCCGTCCTGTCCTGGCACCGCCGCGAGCAGGCCCGGCGCCGCAAGGCCCTGAGCCAGCTCGGCACCGACCTCGACAGCGAGATCTTCGCGGACTGAACCCGGTGATCCCTGTCGTCGCCGACGCCGACACCCTGTTCGGCGCCACTACCCGTGGCCTGCTGATCCATCTCGATTACCAAGGCCAGATCCGCCTGCATTGGAGCCCGCTCATCCTCGACGAACTGAGCCGCGCACTCGTCAACACCGGCCGCAAGCCCGACGCCGCGTCAGCGCGGCGCCACGAACAACTCATGCGGGCGGCATTGCCGCAGGCAGAGGTCCCCACGCGGCAGGTCCAAGCGCAGTTCGCCAGCGTGGCAGCAGCGATGCGCTCCCCCAAGGACACCCACGTTGCCGCCTGCGCCCGCGCCATCCTGGCCGGTGAGTTCTATCCCGACACGCGAGTCGTCAGCCTCGTCACGAGGAACCTCCGCGACTTCGGCGTGCGCAAGCTCGCCGCCCTGGGCATCGAGGTGCTGCGCCCGGACTCCTTCCTGCTGGACCGATTCCAGCAAGATCCCGAAGTCGTCGCTTCGGCGTTCGCCGCGCTGCGGTCCACGCTGCGCTCGGCACCCGAACCCGACGGGCTTCTGGAACGACTGGCAGCCGACGGCCAAGCCCTGACGGCAGCAGCCATGCACGACGCCTGGCAGCAAGGCGCCGTGCGCCTGTGATGACGAGATAGCTCACCACTGGGGCGAACTGTGCGCCACACCCGAGCTCGCATCGAGCTGGGCCGACCAGCTGCTGCCCACCCAGCGCAGCGTACTGCGCGAACGCAAGCGCGGCACATGCGCCTTCTTCTCCGGCACCGCCCTGTGCTGCAGCGCCCAGTCCAAGGCCCGCCGCACGACGAACTGCTGGGGGCTGCTCTTTGGTACTTCTTTGGTAGCGCCAAGAAAAAAGCACTTGGCGTCGCCGCCAAGTGCTTTTCCTTCTACCGAATTTGGTAGGCGCGATTGGACTCGAACCAACGACCCCCACCATGTCAAGGTGGTGCTCTAACCAGCTGAGCTACGCGCCTGCGAAGCCTCAGAGTATAGCAGCAGTCCCTTGGTTCACTTGCGACGCGCAGCGCGCACGCCCGGCACCCGCGACACGATGGCGAGCACCTGCGCGAGCCGCGCAGAGTCGGCCACTTCGACGGTGAAGGTCATCCAAGCGGTGCCGCCCTGGCCGTCGCGCAGCGTCTGCGTCTTCACGCCGGTGACGTTCATCTTCTCCTTCGCGAAGACTTCGGAGATGTCGCGCAGCAAGCCCTGCCGGTCGGCGGCTTCGACCATCACGTCGACCGGATACAGCGCCGACTTGTCGCCGCGCGGCGCGCCCCATGCGACCGCGATGACGCGCTCTGGCGAACGGCTGGCCATCTCGCGGAAGTTGCTGCAGTCGCCGCGGTGGATCGCCACGCCCTTGCCGCGTGTCACGTAGCCGCCGATCGGGTCGGGCGGCGCCGGCCGGCAGCAGCGGGCAAGCGTGGTCAGCAGCGACTCGACACCTACCACCAGCACGCCGCCCTTGGGCGCCTCGCCCTCGGGGCGCGACACCTTCTTGGCGATCAGCTCGTCGGGCGTCGGCGCGGGCTCCGCTGGACGCAGCAGCTGCTCGATGTGGCGCAGCGAGAACTCGTCCTTGCCGACGACTTCGAACAACGCATCGGCGTTGCGAAAACCCAGCCGCGTGGCGAGGTCGTCCAGCTTGATCGCCGTCTTGCCTTCGCGCTGCAGCAGCTTCTCGACCGCCTCTCGGCCGCGCGCGATGGTGTCCGCGAGCGCGAGCGCGTTGAACCAGGAGCGCACCTTCGACTTGGAGCGCGAGCTGCGCAGGTAGCCGAGTTCGGCGTTCAGCCAGTCCATCGACGGGCCGCCCTCCTTGACCGTCGTCACGTCGACGGTCTGGCCGCTTTGCAGCGGCGTGTTCAGCGGCACCATCGCCCCATCGATCTTGGCGCCGCGGCAGCGGTGGCCGAGGTCGGTGTGTACGGCGTAGGCAAAGTCGATCGGCGTCGCGCCGGCCGGCAGCTCGACCACCGCGGCGTTCGGCGTGAAGACGTAGATGCGGTCGTCGAACACCGCCTCGCCGGCGGGCTTCGCAGCGTCGCCCTGCTCGACGAAATCGCGCTCCCAGGCGAGCAGCTGGCGCAGCACCGCCTTGCGCGCCTCGGCCACCTGCGCATCGAAGTCGGCGCCGGCCGACACGCCGGCATAACCCTTGACCCCCGCCTCCTTGTAGGCCCAATGCGCAGCCACGCCGTGCTCGGCATGCTCATGCATCGCCCGGGTGCGGATCTGCACCTCGACCGCGCGATCGTCCTCGTCGAGCACCACCGTGTGCAGCGACTGGTAGCCGTTGGGCTTGGGCCGAGCGATGTAGTCGTCGAACTCACCGGGCACCGCCCTGTACAGCTCGTGCACGCGGCTGAGCACGGCATAGCAGTCGGGCACGCTGGGCACGATGACGCGCATCGCACGGATGTCGAAGACGCGTGCGAAGTCCAGGCTCTTGCCCTGCATCTTCTTCCAGATGCTGTAGAGGTGCTTGGGCCGGCCCTGCACCTCGACATCGAGGTCGTGTCCGCGAAGTTCGCTCTCGAGCCGGCGGCGGAAGGCCTCCACATGGTGTTCGCGCTCGACGCGCTTCTCGTCGAGCAGCCGCGCCACCGAACGGTACTGCTCGGGCTGCAGGAAGCGGAAGGACAGATCTTCCAGCTCCCACTTGATCTGCCAGATGCCCAGCCTGTTGGCGAGCGGCGCGAACACCTGCATCGACTCGGCCGCGAGCAGCCGCGGGCACTCGCGGCGGGCCGCGGCGAAGTAGCGCAGCGTCTGCAGCCTCGAGGCCAAGCGCAGCAGCACGACCCGCAGGTCGCGCGAGAACGCGAGCAGCATCTTGCGCACGCGCTCCGTCTGCAGCGCACGCTGGTCCTCGCCGACCTGCGCCTCGCGCGCGGCGCGCTGGATCTGCACCAGCTTGCGCGTGTTGGCCACGAGGCTCGCATGCGATGCCCCGAAGGCCTTGGCAACCACCTCCTCCGGCTTGTTCAGGAAGTCGCCGGCATACACGAGGTAGGCCGCCGCGCGCATCGACGGCGCCGCGCCGATGCCTTGCAGGATCGAGGCCACGCCGTCGGCGTGGGCGAGTGCATCCTCGCCGGTGTCCAGCGCCTGGCCCGAAAGCAGCGGTTCGGCGAATGCGCGCGCGCGCAGCAGCTGCGCCGCCTCGTCGACCACGTGGTCGTCGACGAGCTGCACGATGGGCGCAGCGGCTTGCGCTGCCCCAGGCTCGCCGGCGAAAAGACCGGTCTTCATGGGGCGAGCAGGAACTCCCGCACCACCGCCACCTGCTCGGGCACGACGAGCATCGGCGCATGGCCGACACCGGCGAACTCATGCAGCTGCGCGCGCGGGCCACGCCGTGTCATCTCGAGCGCGGTGTCGTGTTTGAGCAGGTCGGAGTCGGCGCCGCGCAGCAGCAGCGTCGGGCAGCGGACCGCGTCGTAGGCCTTCCACAGCGCGGCCTCTCCGGCGCCCGCCATCTCGGGGGTCAACGTCTTGAAGGGCACGGCAATCTGCGGGTCGTAGTGCGGCTTGAAGCCGTCGCCGTCGGGCTTGAGCATGGGGCGCGTGAGCGCGAGCCACTGCTCGCGCGTGTGGGTGCCGAAGCCCTGCGAAATGCTCAGCATGTAGTCGGCCGCTTCGTCGAGCGAGGCCCAGTGCATCGGCAGGCCGAGGTAGGCGCCGATGCGTGTGAGCGCCTCGGGCTGGATGGCCGGCCCCACGTCGTTGAGCACCAGCCGGCTGATCGGCGACTGCGCGAGCGAGGCGAGGCCCATGCCGATCAGCCCGCCCATCGACGTGCCCACCCAGTGCAGCGTCTGCGCATTCAGTCGCGCGAGCAGCGTCACCATGTCGGCCACATAAGCGGGCAGCTGGTAGCCCATCGGATCGGCGAGCCAGTCGGACTGGCCGCGGCCCACGACGTCAGGCGCGACGACGCGGTATTCGCCGCTCATTGCCCGCGCCAGCGTGTCGAAGTCGCGCCCCTGGCGCGACAGACCGTGCGCGCACACGAGCACACGCGGATTCGACACGTCGCCCCACTCCCAGTACGCCATGCGATGCAGCCCGCGCGTGTCGAGGCACTGCACATGGTTCAAGCGGGGTTCGATCAAGGCGCTCATCGTTCTTCCTCTTCGATAATGCATCGTATCAACAGGAGGATCTGCTCATGCTCAAAGGAAAGACCGCCCTCGTCACCGGCTCCACCAGTGGCATCGGCCTCGGTGTCGCGCTGTGTCTTGCGCGCCAGGGCGCCAATGTCATGCTCAACGGCTTCGGCGAGATCGACGGCCCCAAGGCCCAGGTGGCCGCGCTCGGTGTCGGCGTGGGCTACCACGGCGCCGACATGAGCCGCCCCGCAGAGATCGCCGACATGGTGGCCGCAGCGCAACGCGAGTTCGGCGGCGTCGACATCCTCGTCAACAACGCCGGCATCCAGCATGTGGCGAAGATCGAGGACTTTCCGGTCGAGAAGTGGGACGCGATCATCGCCATCAACCTCAGCTCGGCGTTCCACACCACGCGCCTGGCCCTTCCTGGCATGAAGGCGAAGAACTGGGGACGCGTGATCAACATCGCGTCGGCCCACGGCCTGGTGGCCTCGGCGCAGAAATCGGCCTACGTGGCGGCCAAGCACGGCATCGTGGGTTTCACCAAGGCCGCAGCGCTGGAGACGGCGACCACCGGCGTCACCGTCAACGCGATCTGCCCAGGGTGGGTGCTGACGCCGCTGGTGCAAAAGCAGATCGACGACCGCGCCGCGCGCGACGGCATCCCCGAAGAGAAGGCGAAGGTGGAGCTGCTGAGCGAAAAGCAACCGTCCTTGCAGTTCGTCACGCCGCAGCA
>CAJPFZ010000218.1 GCA_905339355.1 Burkholderiaceae bacterium | reverse complement strand
GAGGTCTGGCCACGTCCGCCGTATCCGATCGAATCCGGCGTGTTCGGCAAGCCCACGGTCGTCGACAACGTCGAGACGCTCAACAACATCCCGTGGATCATGGAGCACGGCGCCGCGGCGTTCACCGCCATGGGCACCGCCGAGAGCAAGGGCACCAAGGCCCTGTGCTTCAACAAGGGCTTCGCCAAGCCCGGCATCGTCGAGATCGAGTTCGGCATGTCGCTGGGCGACGCGATCTTCAAGCTCGGCGGCGGCGGCGCGGGCGGCGTGGAGCTCGCGATGGCGCTGCAGCACCGCCTCGCCGGCCGCGGCCGCGTGAGCCTCGTCACCGGCGGGCCACCGCCGCTCGCCTCATATAAGCCGACGGTTCAGGCACGTGCGCGGCGCGCCCTCAAGCGATGCGGCGTGACGCTGTTCGAGGACAGCTGCGAGGAGATTGCCGATGGCCACGTCGTGCTCGGGCGCCACGGCGGCCGGCTCGCGTGCGACGCGCCGGTGGTCGCCATCGGCAACACGGCGCCGCCGTGGCTGCGCGAGAGCGGCCTCGCGCTCGACGAGCAGGGATTCATCGCCACCGGGCCGACCCTGCAGAGCAGCTCGCACCCGGAGGTGTTCGCGGCCGGCGACGTGGCCACCCGGCTCGACGCCCCGCGGCCGCGCAGCGGCGTCTTTGCCGTGCGGGCCGGCCCGCCGCTGGCGCTGAACCTGCGCCGCTTCGTGGCGGGGGGCGAACTGCAGCCCTATCGGCCGCAGCGCCGCTCGCTGAACCTGTTGTCGTGCGGCGGCCGCCATGCGATCGCCTCATGGGGCGGCTGGTCGGCGGAGGGAGGCTGGGTGTGGTGGTGGAAGGACCGGATCGACAGGGCGTTCATCCGCGAGTTCCGGTTGCCGCCTGGGTAAGGACGGCGATCACGGCGTTGTTCGACGAGCCAGCCTCACGGCCGCGCCCGCCATCAATCCCGCGGCCTGAAGTCGATCTCGAACGACGGCGGCACGCGCCCGTCGACGTCTCGCGGAAGCACCTCGGTCTTGTCGATCGCGCGCAGCACCGCGTCGTCCCATGACGGCACGCCGCTGCTCTTGACCAGCCGCCTGCCGACGATGGTGCCGTCGGGCGAGAGTTTCACTTCGACGGTGGCGAGCGGGTTGCCGCTCACGCTGTCGCCGAACACGATGTTGGGCTTGATGCGCGCCTTGATTCGCCCGGCGTAGCCCGAAGAAGGGCCGGCAGTCCTGGCCGCGGTGCCGGTGGAGGAGGGCTCGCCGGTCGCGCCCGCCTGGCCCAACATGCGCTTGAGGTTCTGTTCGCGCAGCGCGGCGATGCGCTTGTCTTCGAGCTCTCTCTTGCGCTTGTCCTCCTGCTCCCGCTTGCGCTGCTCCGCGAGCTTCTGCGCCTCTTCCTGCTTGCGCTTCTCGGCCAGCCGTTCCTTCTCTTCCTCTTCCTTCTTGAGGCGCTCGCGCTCTTCGCGCTTGGCCTTCTCGATGGCGATCTGCGCATCGGGCTCGGGTTCGCTGCGTCGCACCGGCTGCGGCGGTGGCGGGGGCGGCTCGGGCTTGACCACCGGCTGCGGCTCGGGGGCGGGAGCCGGCGGTGCGGCGATCTGCGGAACGGCGGCCCACAGTTCGGCCTCCACGCCTTCGGGTTCGCTCGCGCGCCAGCGCACGCTGAAGGCCAGCGCCAGCACCAGCAGACCGTGGATAGCCAGCGCCGGCACCAGGCCCGGCCCCATGCTCGGCGGGCGCGGCATCAAGGGGTCGCGCTGGAGCACGGCGCTGTTCATGACGGCACCCCGTTCGCCGAGTACGGCGAACGACCCTCCAAGAGGGTCGGGCCTTGCTTGGGGCGGCCCGGCGCGGCGGCCCGTGAAAGATGAGTTGACACTGGGTGTCTCATGAGCCCGACTTGACCGACAGGCCCACGCGCAGCACGCCAGCCTTCTGCAGGCTGTCCATCACCTTCACCACGGCTTCGTAGCGCACCGCCTTGTCGGCCGAGATGACCACCGGCGTGTCGGCGTTGCCGCCTTGCGCTTCGCGCACGCGCGCGGCGATGTTGCGCAGCGGCACGCTCTGCGCCTCCTTGCCGTCCAGGCGCATGCGCACCGACTCGTCGCTCCCGACCACGACCTCGATCACGTGATCGGGGCGCTGCTTGCTCTTGCCCACGGTGGGCAGGTCGACCAGTCCGGTGGTGATGAGCGGTGCGGTGACCATGAAGATGATCAGCAGCACCAGCATGACGTCGATGAACGGCACCATGTTGATCTCGTTGATCGTGCGGCGCCGCGTGGACCCGCGATGGCTGACGGCCGGCATGTCAGTGCGCCGCCACTGCCGCCGTGGCCGCGGCCGTGATCGGCCCCTGGCTCGCGTTGCGGTGCAGGATGTTGGAGAACTCCTCGATGAAGGTCTCCGACTGGATCGCGATGCGGTCGATGTCGCGCGCGAAGCGGTTGTAGGCGATGACGGCCGGGATCGCGGCGAACAGGCCCAGGGCGGTGGCAACCAGCGCCTCGGCAATGCCCGGCGCCACGGTCGCGAGCGTCACCTGCTGCATGTTCGACAGGCCGACGAAGGCATGCATGATTCCCCACACCGTGCCGAACAGACCGACATAAGGCGACACCGAACCGACCGAGGCGAGGAACGACAGGTGGGACTCGATCGCGTCCATCTCGCGCTGGAAGCTCGCACGCATCGCGCGGCGCGCACCGTCGAGCAACGCACCTGCATCAGCGAGCCGCCGCTCGCGCAGCTTCAGGAATTCGCGCATGCCGGAGGCGAAGATGCGTTCCAGCGGTGCGGCACGCTCGGCGCGCTTGCTCGCGTCGTTGAACAGATCGTTCAGGTTCTTGCCGGTCCAGAACTCGCGCTCGAACTCTTCGTTTTCCCCCCGGACGCGCCGCAGGCCGAACAGCTTGCCGAAGATGACGGTCCAGCTCGCGAGCGAGGTCAGCAGCAGGCCGGCCATGACGACCTGCACGACGAGGCTCGCCTGCAGCACGAGGGTGACGATGGACAAGTCCTGGTTCATGGCAGTGTTCTGAGGAGTTCGTTGGGAATGCGCCGGGGCTTGAAGGTTCCGGCGTCGACGCAGCCAATGCGGATGCGGCCTTCGGCAAGCAGCTCGCCTGCGCGAAACGCTTCTTGTTCGATCGTCATGGTGGCGCGGCCGGCATCGACCACGCGCACGCTGATCTGCAGCTCGTCGTCCAGGCGCGCCGGGCTCAGGTAACGCACCGAAGTATCGGCGACGACGAACACCGCCCCGGTGTCGGTTCGCAACCGCTCCTGGCCGAAACCCATGGCCCGCAGCCACTCGGTGCGTGCACGTTCGAAGAACTTCAGGTAATTGGCGAAGAAGACGACGCCCCCGGCATCGGTGTCTTCCCAGTAGACGCGCAGCGTATGTCGGAAGTCAGCCATCGCCGGTGATTATCAAGCCACTCCCCGGGAGCCGGCTTCCCCCGTCCGGCGGAAGGCGTTGGCCTCGGCTCAGGGAATGCGCTTGTAGACGGGGCCCCAGACCGGGTGGCCCGCTTCGCTCTTGCTCAGCGTGAAGCCTGGGTCGACCCGCTTGGCCGCGCGGAACGCGCCTTCGCACTCTGTGGGGCGGTTGCTCGTGCAGTAGATGAAGGCGAGGTGCTTGTGCGCTGCGGCGCGGTCGCGCGGCGAGCCGAGGCCGGCGGCGAGCGCGCTGTCGAGCTGCTTCTCCGCTTCGATGTACTGGCCGTCGTCGTAGGCTCGAATGCCCGCCAGCAAGGCCCTTTCGGCCGGACGCTCGGCAACCTCCGTGAGGCCCACCGGCGCCGTCGGCGGCTGGACACAGCCCGCGAGCAGGAAGACGGCGAACGCAGCGGCGGCGAAGAGGAATTTCATGATCCGAACCTGTGCTTGATCGTCAGCGGCTGGCCGGCCGTGACATTGATGCTCGCACTGTACGGCGGAAAGTCGGCATTGCGAATCGTGAGCTGGTGCCTGCCCTCGGAGAGGGTGATCTCGTTGAGCGGCGGCGCCGTGCCCACCGGCGTGCCGTCGACCTCGACCTGACCCCAGGGGCTGACGGCCAGCCGGATGACGCCCGCGGCCGGCGCCGCAGTGATTGCGCGGGCTTCGCGTTCGCGCGCTTCTCGCGCGCGCCTCTCGCGCGCCGTTTCGCGCGGCGGTGTCTTGGCGGTGCTGTTCCTGGCGGACGCGGCGATGACATGGGCGGCGCTGGCGGCTTCGCTGGACTCCGTCGGGATCGGGCTGCCGGCGCTGTCTCCAGCCGCGATGGCGATATCGATGGCGGGCTCCGACGCAGGCTCGGCCGGCAGCGGCACGGCAGCGGCCGACGCTGCCTCGATCGCAGGCGCCACGGCGGCCGTCGCCACGACGGGTTCGACGGGCGTCTCGTCGGACGCGGCGGCCCACCAGACGCCCACGCCGATTACCAGGGCCGCCGCGACGCTGCCGCCGAGCCACGCCCATTGGCGCTCGCGCGATGCCGGCTCAGCGCCTTCGTTGGCCTGGCCGTTTTCCTCGAGCCAGTGGCGCAGCTCGCGCGACAGCGCACGCGCGGAGCGGAAGCGGTGCTCCGGGTCCTTTTCCATCGCGCGCGCGGCGATGTCGGCGAGCGGTTTGGGAACGTCCTTGTTGACGAGCGTGGCGAGCGGCGGCTCGTGGTCGAGCACGGCGCTCGTGATTTCGCTCAGCGTGCTGCCGCGGAACGGCTTCTGGTCGGTCAGCAGCTCGTAGAGCACCACGCCGAGCGAGAACACGTCGGCGCGGCGATCGACCGGCTGCTGGCGCACCTGCTCGGGTGCCATGTAGTAGGGGGAACCGGCGGCGACGTCGTCTCCGGCGTGGGCCTCGTGCTGGTGCGCGACCCGTGCGATGCCGAAGTCGAGCACCCGCGGCTGGGTGCGTCCGACCATGAAGATGTTGGCCGGCTTGATGTCACGGTGCACCACGCCCTTGCTGTGGGCGTAGGCGAGAGCGTCGGCCACGCGGCGCACGATCAGCGCCGCCTGCGTGGGCGTGGGCCGCCAGCCTTCCTGGCGGAGCTGGCGAAGGTCGCGGCCCTTCAGCAGCTCCATCGCGATGTAGGCGTTGTCGTCGCTGACGCCCGCATCGAACACCGTCACGATGTTCGGGTGCGACAGCCCCGCGGCGGCGCGCGCTTCGTTGAGGAACAGCGCGTTGAAGGCCGAGCGCTGATCGGCCGCGATCTCGAGGTTCAGCGTCTTGATCGCGATCAGGCGCGACAGCAGCGGGTCGTGCGCGGCGTAGACGGTGCCGAGGCCGCCTTCGCCGATGCGGTACTTGAGCGCATAGCGGCCGATGTGGCCGATCGTCGCCGTAGGCTCCGGGGCTTTCTCGGTGGCAGCCGCCCGCGGTGTATCAGGAGTGGCCTGCGGCGGCAGCAACGGCACGCCGATGTCCGAGTCGCCCCACAGGGCTGCGTTCGGAACGCTGGGAGGAACTGCCGGCTCGCTGTCTGGGGGCGAGTTCTGGCCTGGGACTGGCGCATTGGGAATCGACACCCCGGCAGCTTAGTGGAGTTGTTACAGCAGCGAGCGTGAAAAAGCCTGCAGTTCAGCCACTACGTAACACCTGAATACGAATCACGAGAAAAGATGGGGGTGATCTTTGGCGTGCTTACGACAGTGCGCTGCGCAGCCGATCGACGGCCAGGTGCAATTGCTCCATGGAGCTCGCATACGACAGTCGCAGAAAGCGCTCGCTGCCGTGCAGGCCGAAGTCGCGTCCGGGCGTCAACGCCACGTGGGCGCGACGCATCAGGTCGAAGGAGAAGTCCCAGCTGCTCTCGGCATGAGCCGAGCAGTCGGCCCACGCATAGAAGGCGCCGTCGGGCATCACCGGCACGCGCAGGCCGAGCGCGTTCAGCGCCGGCACGATGTAGTCGCGCCGGGCCTGGAATTCGCCGCGGCGGCGTTCGTACTCGGCGATCGACTCCGGCTCGAAGCAGGCCAGTGCCGCGTGCTGAGCGATGGTGGACGCGCAGATGTAGAGGTTCTGCGCGAGGCGCTCGATGGCGGGCACCATCGTCTCGGGCAGCACGAGCCAGCCGAGCCGCCAGCCGGTCATGCTGAAGTACTTGGAAAAGCTGTTGATCGAGATCACGTCGTCGCCGTGCATCAGCGCGCTGTGGCCGAAGCGCTCGTCATAACTGAGGCCGAGGTAGATCTCATCGACGATCGTGAAGCCGCCGCGCGCGCGCACGGCTGCGACGATGCGGCCCATCTCGACGGGGTCGATCGACGTGCCGGTGGGGTTGGAAGGCGAAGCGAGCAGCACGCCGCGGGTGCGCGCGCTCCAGGTCTCCTCGACCTTGGCCGCGCTCAGCTGGAAACGTTCTTCGGGTGACGCCGGGATCAGCACCGGCGTGCCATCGGCGGCCGAGACGAAGTGGCGGTTGCAGGGGTAGCTCGGGTCCGGCAGAAGCACTTCGTCGCCGCGGTTGACGAGCGCGAGGCAGGCCAGCTGCAGCGCGGCCGACGCGCCGGCCGTGACGACGATGCGCTGCGGCGCGACGTCGAGCCCGAAGCGGGTGCCGTACCAGCGGGCGATGCGCTCGCGCAGCGAGAGCAGGCCGGTGGCGTCGGTGTACTGCGTGCGGCCGGCCCGCATGGCGCGCTCGGCGGCGTCCTGCACCCGCGGCGGCGCGGTGAAGTCGGGCTCTCCGATGTTGAGGAACACCATCGGCGACCCGGCACACGCCGGGCTGCGTGCCAACTCGGCCGCGGCCTTGGCGCATTCCATCACGTAGAAGGGCTCGATGTGGTCGAGGCGGGAGGCGAGTTTCATGGGTTCGATGTCACTCTACCGGTGAGGGATCCCGGCGAAAGTCGGGATCCATCACCGCTCAACGCCTTCCCGCCCGGCCGGATTGCACTTCCACCGGCCGCAGGTCGAGCGCTGCCTTGTCCAGCACGCCGTTGACATACTTGTGGCCGTCGGTGCCGCCGAAGCTCTTGGCGAGCTCGACAGCCTCGTTGATCGCCACCTTGTAGGGCACGTCGATGCAGTGCTTGAGCTCGTAGGCGCCGATCATCAGCACGCCGTGTTCGATCGGCGACAGCTCGGTGGTCTTGCGGTCGACGTGGCGCGACAGCACGGCGTCGAGGTCGGCGGCCTCGGCGATGCAGCCGTGCAGCAGCGCATCGAAGTGCGCGGTGTCGCACTTGTCGAAACCTTCCTGCTCGCGCATGTGGGCGTCGATGACGCCGGGCTCGGCGCCGGAGATCAGCCATTCGTACAG
>CAJPFZ010000217.1 GCA_905339355.1 Burkholderiaceae bacterium | reverse complement strand
GGCATCGAGCGCGGCAAGACGCTGGCGCTGGTCGGTGAATCAGGCTGCGGCAAGAGCACGGTGGCGCGCCTGCTGGTGGGGCTGTACGCGCCGACGGCCGGCAGCGTGCGCTTCGACGGGGCCGACATCGCTGCCACGCTTGCCGGGCCGCAGGCCGCGGCGCTGCGGCGGCGCATGCAGATGATCTTCCAGGACCCCTACGCGAGCCTCAACCCGCGCTGGAAGGTGAACGAGATCGTCGCCGAGCCCTTGATCGAGCATGGGCTGATGCCCGACGCCGCCCAACGGCAGCAGCGAGTGGGCGAACTGCTGAAGTCGGTGGGCCTCGCCGTGGGCGACATGGAGAAGTTCCCGCACCAGTTCTCAGGCGGCCAGCGGCAGCGCATCTCGATCGCACGGGCGCTCGCGACGCAGCCGGAGTTCCTCGTCTGCGACGAGCCGACTTCTGCGCTCGACGTCTCGGTACAGGCACAGGTGCTCAACATCATGAAGGATCTGCAGCGCAAGCAGGGCCTGACCTACCTCTTCATCTCGCACAACCTCGCCGTGGTGCGGCATGTGAGCGACCAGGTCGGCGTGATGTACCTCGGGCGACTGGTCGAACTCGCCGAGAAGGCGGTTCTGTTCTCCCAGCCTCGGCACCCGTACACGCGCATGCTGCTCGACGCCATCCCGGACATCGGCATGAGCGGCCGCGCACGCACGCCGGTGCAAGGCGAGGTGCCCAATCCGCTGAATCCGCCGAGCGGCTGTTCGTTCCACCCGCGCTGCCCGCACGCCAATGCCCGCTGCAAGGCCGAGCGCCCGGGGCTGCTCGACCTGCAGGGCGTGAAGATCGCCTGCCACGCGATCGAGGAAGGGCGTCTCCAGCCGGAGGTGCGCTCAGCCGGGCGGCAGCAGGTGCTCGCCCCGGAACAGCTCTGACGCCTGCTCGCGCTCGCGGATGAGCCACGCGCGGTTGCCCGAGACCATCACCTCGGCGGCGCGCGGACGGCTGTTGTAGTTGCTCGCCATGCTCATGCAGTAGGCGCCCGCGGAGAGCACGGCGATGGCGTCGCCGGCCTGCACGGCGAGGGCGCGGTCGCGCCCCAGCCAGTCGCCCGACTCGCACACCGGACCGACCACGTCATAAGTGACCGGCGCGCCGTCACGCAGGCGGCACGGCACGATGCCCATCCAGGCGTCGTACATCGCCGGTCGCATCAAGTCGTTCATCGCCGCGTCGACGATGCAGAAGTTCTTCGCCTCGCCCGGCTTGAGGTAGAGCACCTCGCTGACCAGCACGCCGGCATTGCCGACCAGCGAACGGCCAGGTTCGAAGAAGATGCGGCGGTGCCCGTGACCGCGTGCATCGATGCGCGCGAGAAGCAGGGCCACGAGCGCATCGGCGGCCGGCGGTGTCTCGTCGGTGTAGGTGATGCCAAGCCCGCCGCCGAGGTCGAGGTGGTGCAGGCGCAGGCCGTGGGCCTCCACCGCTTCCACCAGGTCGAGCACACGGTCGAGTGCATTGAGGTAGGGGCCGGTGTCGGTGATCTGCGAGCCGATGTGGCAATCGATGCCGACGACCTCGATGCCCGGCAGCGTGGCCGCGTGACGGTACACCGCCACCGCACGCTCATGTGCGACGCCGAACTTGTTGCCCTTGAGTCCGGTCGAGATGTACGGATGCGTGCCGGCATCCACGTCCGGATTCACACGCAGGCTGATGCGCGCCGTCTGGCCCGAGTCGCTCGCGACCGCCGACAGCACATCGAGCTCGGGTTCGCTTTCGACGTTGAAGCACAGCACGCCGGCGCGCAGCGCCTCGCGCATTTCCTCGCGGGTCTTGCCGACGCCCGAGAACAGCACCTTGGCCGGATCCGCGCCGGCGGCGAGCACGCGCTGCAGTTCGCCGCCCGAGACGATGTCGAAGCCACAGCCGGCATCAATGAAGGTCTGCAGCACGGCGAGGCTCGAGTTGGCCTTCATCGCGTAGCAGATCAGGTGATCGCGGCCGGCCAGCGCGCGTTGCCACGCAGAGACCGACTGCTGCATCGCCGTCTGCGAATACACGTACAGCGGCGTACCGTGGCGCGCCGCGAGCTCGGGCAGGGCGCAGTCTTCGACAAACAGCGTGTCGCCGCGGTAGGCGACATGCGGCGAACCGGGGAGCGTCATTGTTGAACCGGGGAGGGTGAGGATGCGGGCAAGGCAGCCGGGGACGGCTGGACGACCGGGCTCGCCAGCGTGAGCGGCCCCTTCTGCCCGCAGCCGGAAAGCGACAGGGCCCCCGCGAGCAAAGAGCCTGCTGCCGTCATCGTGGCAACCCGGAGGACTAAACTGGATCGGCGCTTCAACATCGTTCGATTTTACCGACCATGCCTGCACAGACTGCCCCCACCCCGATGTCCGATGCCGAGTTCCATGCCGTCACGGCACGCGTGCTCGCGAGCGTCGAGGGTGCGGTGGACCGGTGGCTGCAGGACGACGTGATCGACATCGACACCCAGCGCACCGGCGGCTTGCTGGAGCTCGGCTTTCCGAACGGCAGCAAGATCGTGCTGAACACGCAGCCGCCGCTTCATGAGCTGTGGATGGCGGCGCGTTCGGGCGGCTTTCACTTCAAGCACGCGAGGGGCCGCTGGCTGGATCGCGACGAGCGCGAGTTCTTCGAGATGCTGTCGCGCTGTGCCAGCGAGCAGGCCGGAGTGGCCTTGCGCTTCGACGCTCCAGACTGATCAGCGTCGGAACAGGTCGAGGATGCTCTTGCGCTCGTCTTCGGTCGGCATCGTCGGCAGCTTGTCTTCGAGGCCCACGCTCGTCACGCCGGTGCCGTGGGTGTACTCCTCGTAGTACCACTCGCCGTTGATGTTGACCACGCCCTCGGGGGCGGACGGCTCCTTGACGGGAACGTTCTTGAGCGCGTAGCGCATGTAGTCGACCCAGATCGGCAGTGACAGGCCGCCGCCGGTCTCGCGGTTGCCGAGCTTGCGTGGCGTGTCGTAGCCGATCCACACCACGGCCACCAGGGTCGGCTGGTAGCCCGCGAACCATGCATCCATCGAGTCGTTGGTGGTGCCGGTCTTGCCGTAGACGTCGGTGCGCTTGAGGTTGCTCTGCGTGCCGGCGGCGGTGCCTGAGCGTGTCACTTCCTGCAGCAGGCTCGTCATCACGAAAGCGTTGCGTGCGTCGAGCGTGCGCAGCGACTCGTCGAGCTGCGGCGGCCGGACCTCGGTGAGCACGCGCTCGCGGTTGTCGGTGATGCGGCTGATGAGGTAGGGGTTGAGCCGGTAGCCGCCATTGGCGAACACCGAATACGCCGACGCCATCTGCAGCGGCGTGACGGCGCCGGCGCCCAACGCGATCGTCAGATAGGCCGGGTGCTTGTCCGCATCGAAACCGAACCTTGTCGCCCACTCCTGTGCGTAGGGCGGGCCGATGGACTTGAGGATGCGGATCGACACCATGTTCTTCGACTTCTTCAAGGCCGTGCGCAGCGACATCGGGCCCTCGAACTGGCCGTCGTAGTTCTTCGGCTCCCAGGGTTGGCTGCCGGTGGTGCCCGCATCGAAGAACAGCGGCGCATCGTTGACCACGGTGGCGGGCGTGAAGCCCTTTTCGAGCGCGGCCGAATAGATGAAGGGCTTAAAGCTGGAACCGGGCTGGCGCCAGGCCTGCGTCACGTGGTTGAACTTGTTCTTGGCGTAGTCGAAGCCGCCGACCATGGTGCGCACGGCGCCGGTACGCGGGTCCATCGACACGAAGGCGCCTTCGACTTCGGGCAGCTGGGTGACGAACCACTCGTTCTTCGGCCCGCCGCGCACGAGCCGGATGACCGCGCCGCGCCGGATCTGCAACTTCGGATTGCTCTTTTGCGACAGGCCGGAGGCCACCGGCCGAAGGCCGGCGCCGGTGATGGTGACGGTCTCGCCGCTTTGCAGGATTGCCACGACCTTCGTGGGACTGGCTTCGAGTGCCACGGCAGCTTTCAACTCGTCGTTGTCCGGATGATCGACGAGGGCTTCGGCGATGCGAACGTCAAGCTCCCGGGCGCTTGCGGGCAGGTCCACGTAGGCTTCGGGCCCACGGTAGAACTGGCGGCGTTCGTAGTCGAGGATGCCTTTGCGCAAGGCGCGGTAGGCGACCATCTGCTCGGCGGCGTCGATCGTGAGGTAGACGTTCAGGCCGCGCGTGTAGGCTTCTTCGCCGTACTGGCTGAAGATGAGCTGGCGTGCCGCCTCGGCGGCGTATTCGGCATGCACGGGGACGTCTTCCGGGGCACGGTACTTCAAAGGCTGCTTGCGCGCTTCATCGTGCTGTTGCGGCGTGATGAAGCCGTTGTCCAGCATGCGGTCGATGATGTACTGCTGACGCACGGTGGCGCGGCGCGGATTCGAGATCGGGTTGTAGGCCGAGGGTGCCTTCGGCAAGCCCGCCAGCATGGCGGCCTCGGCAATGTTGATGTCCTTCAAGGGTTTGCCGAAGTAGATCTCGCTCGCCGACGCGAAGCCGTAGGCGCGCTGGCCCAGATAGATCTGGTTCATGTAGACCTCGAGAATCTGCTGCTTGGTCAGCTGGCTCTCGATCTTCAATGCGAGCAGTACCTCGTAGATCTTGCGGGTGAACGTCTTCTCCGTGGAGAGATAGAAGTTGCGCGCCACCTGCATCGTGATGGTCGAGGCGCCTTGGCTGCGCGCCTCGCTGAACTGCGCGAAGCCGGCGCGCAGGACGCCCTTGTAGTCGACGCCGCTGTGCTCGTAGAAACGCGCGTCCTCGATCGCGAGGACGGCCTGCTGCACGATCTTGGGAATTTCGCCGATCGGAACGAAGTTGCGCCGCTCTTCGCCGAACTCGCCCACCATGACCCCATCGGCCGAGAAGATGCGCATCGGCAGCTTCGGGCGGTAGTCGGTGAGGCTCGCGATCTCGGGCAGGTTTGGGTAGGCAACCGCCAGCGCGATCGCGACCATCATCAGCAGCGAGACCCCGGCGGCGGCGGCCAGACCCAGCAGCCACAAGACGCTTCGAGCGAGCCACTGACCCCACGGCGGAAAGGACGAAAACGACTTGCGGGCGGGAATATTGCGCGGCGACCGTTCGGTCTGGCGCTCCGATGAGCTCATGGGACTCCAAAAATGATCCTGCGGGGAATTATAGGAACGCCGTTACAGCTGTTTTGGGCTCAGCGTGAACTGGTTGGCAACGAAGCGTGATGGGGCTTCCGAAAGCGTCAGGGTTGTCCCGAAACGAGGCCCGAAACGGTTACGAACACGTGTGAGTTTCGCAACGAGCGCAGGGGGTGCGAACAGGAAAACGCGTTGTCCCTCAAAGGCTTTACTGCTAGCATTGAAGTAACTTATTAACAGTCCAAGCGCACAAGATGGCGCGTTGGGAGAGGGCGTCGTGAGCTTTCTGGACACCTTGTTGGGGCGCACACATCCGCCAATGATCGGCCTGGACATCAGTTCGTCCAGCGTGAAACTGGTGGAGCTGTCGCAAGACGCTTCGGGCGAATATGTGCTTGAGCGTTTTGCCGCCGAAAGTTTCGAAAAAGGCTGGATTCAAGACGGCCAGATCGAGAAATTCGACGAGGTCGCCGATGCCGTGAAGCGTGTCGTCTCCAAGAGCGGCACCAAGACCAAGAATGTCGTCATGGCGATGCCGCAATCGGCGGTGATCACCAAGAAGATCATGCTGCCCGCCGGCCTGCGGGAAGAAGAACTCGAACTGCAGGTGGAGTCGGAGGCCAACCAATACATTCCCTTCTCGCTGGACGAGGTGAGTCTTGACTTCTGCGTCATCGGGCCGAGCGCCACTTCGGTCGGCGACGTCGAGGTGCTGATCGCCGCCTCGCGCAAGGACCGCGTGCAGGACCGCCAGGGCCTGGCCGAAGCGGCGGGCCTCAAGCCGGTCGTTCTGGACATCGAGTCGCATGCCTCGCGCCTGGCGATGAGCCGTGTGGTGGCGACCTTGCCGAACGAGGGGCGCGACGCACTCGTCGCCTTGTTCGAGATCGGCGCCGACACGACCAGCCTGAAGGTGCTGCGCGACGACGAGATGCTCTATGACCGCGACCAGGCGTTCGGCGGCTCGCAGCTGACGCAGTTGATCTCGCGGCAATACGGCTTCTCCTTCGAAGAGGCCGAGCAGAAGAAGCTGGCGGCCGACTTGCCTGACGACTACGAAGCGTCGATCCTCGCGCCGTTCGTCGACAGCCTGTCGCAAGAGATCGGCCGTGCGCTCCAGTACTTCTTCACCAGCACGCCGCACCACAAGGTCCACTACGTGATGCTCGCGGGCGGCACCGCCACCCTGCCCGGCCTGAAGGACCGCGTGACGGAGCTGACCGGCTTCGCCTCGATGGTCGTCAATCCGTTCGACAACATGAAGCTCGGCAGCGCCGTGCGCGAGAGCAAGCTTCGCCGCGAGGCGCCGACTTACCTCACCGCCTGCGGCCTGGCGATGCGGAGGTTCCTGCAGTGATCCTCATCAACCTGCTCCCGCACAGGGAGGAGCGGCGCAAGCGCCGCAAGGCGGCCTACTTCGCAGGGCTCGGCATGGCCGCAGCGATGGGCCTGGCCGCGGTCGGCGTGTGGTACGTGGTGCTGCAGCAGATGACTGCGAGCCAGCAAGACCGCAATGCCTTCCTGACTGCCGAGATCCAGAAGCTCGAGGTGCAGATCAAGGACATCGCCGCCTTGCGCGCGGAGATCGAGTCGCTGAAAGCGCGGCAGCTGGCCGTCGAAAACCTGCAAATCGATCGGAACGTGCCCGTGCATGTGCTCAACGAACTCGTTAAGCAGACGCCCGAAGGTGTCTATTTCACGAACGTCAAGCAAGACGGGCAGACGCTCGCGGTGAACGGAATCGCGCAGACCAACGAGCGCGTGTCGGAGTTCTTGCGGAACACCGCCAACAACTCCGAGTGGCTCGTTAAGCCGGAGCTCGTCGAAATCAAGGCCTCGACCGCGCAAGCGGCGAACAAGGAGCAGAAGCGCCTGTTTGACTTCGGAGTGCGTCTGTCGGTGAAACGGCCGCAGGACCAGCCTGCTGCCGACGCCGCAACGCCCGCCGGCAAGGCCGCAAGCTCCGCGGCCGCTACTGTTGCAAAGAAGGCCTGAGCGACATGGCCACACAGAAGTCATTGAACGTCGACCTGAACTCGGTCTTCGAGAGCGCAGCCGGACAGTTTCGCGGGCTGAATCCGAACGAGCCTGGCCAGTGGCCGCTGCTTCCGAAGTTCGTCACCTGGACACTGCTCGCTGTGGCAGTGATCGTCGTGGGCTGGTTTCTCCTGCTCTCGGATGTGAACGACGAGCTCGAGGCCGAACGGGCCAAAGAACCCAATCTCAAGAGCGACTACCGCAGCAAGCTGGCGCAAGCTGTCAACCTGGGCGAGCTGCGCAAGCAGAAGCTGCAGGTCGAGGAGTACGTGACGCAGCTGGAGAAGCAGCTTCCCGGCAAGGCCGAGATGGACGCGCTGCTCTCGGACATCAACACCGCGGGGCTCGGGCGCGGACTGCAGTTCGAGCTGTTCCGGCCGGGCCAGGTGGTCGTCAAGGATTACTACGCGGAGCTTCCGATCGCGATCAAGGTCAGCGGGCGGTACCACGACATCGGCGCGTTCGCCGCCGACGTGGCCAATCTGTCGCGCATCGTGACCTTGCACAACATGAACATCGCCAGCTCCAAGGACAAGGACACTGGCAACTTGTCGATGGAAGCCACCGCTCGCACCTACCGTTATCTTGACGCGTCCGAGCTGGAGCAAGTCCGCAAGAGCGCCGAGAAGGCAAAGCCGGGGGCCAAGAAATGACGAAGCGTTTTGCGCTTTCAGTCGCGGCCGCAATGATCGGCGTGGCGCTTGCCGGATGCGCCGGCGAACAGGGTGAACTGCAAGAGTGGATGGAACAGCAGAAGCGCGAAGTCAAGCCCAGCGTGCAGCCGCTGTCGCCGCCGAAGAAGTTCGATCCTCAGCCGTATTCGGCGTTGAGCGGTGTCGAGCCCTTCAGCACGCAGAAGCTGACGGTGGCGCTCAAGCAGGAGGCGCGTCAGCCGAATTCCATGCTCGCGGCGGAGATCAACCGGCGGCGCGAACCGTTGGAAGCGTATCCGCTGGACAGCATGTCGATGGTCGGCAGCGTCGTGAAGCAAGGTCGCCAATACGCTTTGCTGAAGGTCGACAACCTGCTGTACCAGGTGAAGCTGGGCGACTACCTCGGCCAGAACTACGGAAAGATCACGAAGATCACCGAGACCGACATTGCCCTGAGAGAGATCGTTCAGGATGCGGCGGGCGAATGGATCGAGCGCCCGGGCGCTCTCCAGCTCCAGGAGAAAGCGCGATGACAAGCATGCAGGAGACGGGAATGACAAGCCATTGGTTGCGACGAGTTTGGGCCCTCGCGATGCTGTTCGTCGCGGTGGCTCCGGCTGCCGCGCAGAACGCGATCCAGTCGATCAACAGCACCCAGCAGGCGGGGACGGAAGTGGTGCGGATCGAACTTTCGCAACCGCTGACGGCCGTACCCAACGGCTTCTCGGTACAAACGCCGCCGCGCGTTGCGATCGATCTGCCCGGCGTCAGCAACGCTCTCGGCAAGTCGATGGTCGAGGTGAACCAAGGCAACCTGCGCTCCATCAACGTCGCGCAGTCCGGAGACCGTACTCGCCTCGTGCTGAATCTCAAGCAGCCGGCCAACTATCAGGCTCAGCTTCAGGGGAAGGTGCTGCTGTTGGTTCTGGCGCCCACCGCGGCCGGGTCCCCCGAAGCGGCCGCCACGACGGGCGAGCCGGTGCATTTTGCCCAGAGCTTGAACACCTCGCCGGTTGCGCTGCGTGACATCGACTTCCGCCGCGGACAAGATGGCGCGGGTCGCGTCGTGGTCGACCTCCCCAACAACCAGGTGGGTGTGGACATTCGGCAGCAAGGCCAGAGCCTCGTGGTCGAGTTCCTGCGCTCCACGCTGCCGGACAGCCTGCGGCGCCGGCTCGACGTGACCGATTTCGGCACGCCGGTGCACACGATCACCGCGACACAAAGCGGGGACCGGGTGCGCCTGGTGGTCGAGCCTCGGGGCGTATGGGAGCACAGCGCTTATCAGAGCGACAACCAGTTCGTGCTGGAAGTTCGCACGCAGAAGATCGATCCCAACAAGTTGACTCAGGGTCCCGGGTATTCCGGGGAGAAGCTCTCGCTCAACTTCCAGAACATCGAGGTTCGCGCGCTGCTGCAGGTCATTGCCGACTTCACGAACTTCAACGTCGTCACGAGCGACACCGTGACGGGCAACGTGACCTTGCGCCTGAAGGACGTGCCCTGGGATCAGGCGCTGGACATCATCCTGCAGGCCAAAGGTTTGGGGCTGCGCAAGTCCGGCAACGTGATCTGGATCGCGCCGAAGGATGAGTTGGCCGCGAAGGAGAAGCTCGACCTCGAGTCCAAGCAGCAGATTGCGGCGCTGGAGCCGGTGCGCACGCAATCGTTCCAGCTGAACTACACGAAGGCCGAGGAAGTCGCCAAGGGGCTCACTGGACAGTCGTCGGGACAAAGTGGTGGCACGGCCAGCCGGATTCTGTCTGCTCGTGGCAGCGTGATCTACGAGACCCGCACGAACCAGCTTTTCGTGAGCGACATTCCGTCCAAGCTTGAAGAAGTTCAAGCCATGATCACCAAGATCGACATTCCGGTGCGCCAAGTGCTGATCGAAGCACGCATCGTGATCGCCGATGACAAGTTCGGACGCTCTTTGGGTGTCAGGCTCGGTGCGGCGGATCTGCGCGGCATCCGTGGCGGCACGCCGGGCTACAGCATCGGCGGTGACAACAGGGTCACGGTCGGCGGGAACATGAACGCCATTGGCGCGCAGACGCGGCAGACCACCGCGACGGATGTGCCGTTCAACGATACGCAGTTCATCAACCTGCCGGCTAACGGACAAAACAACTATGACGCAGCCACTTTCGCGTTGTCGCTCTTTGGCGCCTCGTCGAACCGCTTCCTGAACCTGGAAATCTCCGCACTCGAAGCGGACGGCAAAGGAAAGGTCGTCTCGAGCCCTCGTGTCATCACGGCGGATCAGGTCAAGGCCTTGATCGAGCAGGGTGAAGAATTGCCTTATCAGATAGCGACGTCCAGCGGAGCCACGGCGCTCCAGTTCCGCAAGGCGAACCTGCGACTAGAGGTGACGCCGCAGATCACCCCAGAAGGCAATGTGATACTCGACGTCGACGTCAACAAAGACAGCGTCGGGCGATCGACGGCAGCGGGCTTCGCCATCGACACCAAGCACGTGAAGACCCAGGTATTGGTGGAGAACGGCGGAACCGTCGTCATCGGCGGCATCTTCGAGCAGAGCGATCGCGAGGACATCACCAAGGTGCCATTCCTCGGCGACGTTCCCTATCTTGGCAACCTGTTCAAGACGAAGAGCAAGTCCTCCAACAAGACGGAGCTGCTGATCTTCATCACGCCGAAGGTCGTCAGCGACCGGACCGCGGCGCGCTGAGGGTTGCGCCGCACAACCGAAAAAACCGAACGAGCAGAGCAATGATCAATTCGAAATGGTGGGCATTGGTGGTGGCGGCTGCCGCGCTGCTGGGATGCGGTGGGGGTGGAGGCAGCGCCGGGACGCCTCCGTTCGGCGACGGCGACGGGGGCGCCAGTGCCACGGCCGATCTCGTGGTCACCACCAGTTCCGTCCAGATTTTTAACAGCGGGTCGAGTAGCGCGACCGTGACGGTCACGGCTGTCGACAGTTCGCGCAACGCACTTGCCAATGTGCCGGTCACGGTCAGCGCCGACAGCGGCGCGATCGTCACGACCTCCTCCACTGCCACGGACGACGAAGGCACAGTTCAGGCAACGGTTGGCATCGGCGCAGACCGGTCCAACCGCGTCATCGTCGTCACCGCGACTTCGGGCTCCATCTCGAGAAGCGTCAGCCTGCTGGTGACTGGCACGACGGTGTCCGCCACGCTGTCTCCCGCCATCGTTGCGCCGAGTGCGGCAGGCTCCGTTCGGTACGTCGTCATTGACAACGCCGGTGCGCCGATGGCCAACATGCCAATCCAGGTCTCAGCGGCGGGACTCAGTCCATCGGAGGCTACTGGAACGACGAGCGCGAACGGTGACTTCACGTTCAACTTCACCGCGCCGACCGCGACTGGCAGCTACACGATCATCGGAAGCGTCGGCGGCATGACCGATTCGCAGACCGTCCAGGTCCAGACAGCGAGCACCGTGCCTGCGGTTTCGGCGGCCATCTTGTCCGCATCGGTGTCGGCCAATCCGAACGTCGTGGCGGTGAACACCGCGGGCTCTGATGGCAACCAAACCCAGGTTCGAGCGCTGTTCCTCGGGGCCAACAACCAGCCGGTTCCCAATGTGCGTGTGCGCTTCGACCTCGCCGGCGACGTCAACTCCATCGGTGGCACGTTCACGACTGGAAGCAACACCGTCTACAGCAATGCGAACGGTGTTGCTACGGCTGCCTACACGCCTGGGACGCGTGCGAGTCCGACCGACGGCCTGACCATTCGTGCGTGCTATGGCACGAGTGATACCGACCCGAATTTCGTCAACTGCACAACCTTCGCAACCACTACGGTGACGATCACGTCAGAACCCCTGGGTGTCTCCATCGGCACGAACGAACTCATCATCACCGACAACCCGCTAACGTACAAGAAGCAGTTCCTCGTGAGCGTGGTCGACTCTGCCGGTGTGGCAAAGCCCGACGTCAACGTGGCCGTTTCCGTCGACCTCCCGCTGTACCGCAAAGGTAGCTACGCGCCTGGCACCTCCGGGACCCCCGGTTGGGCGAAGTTCGAGTCCATCGCCTGCGCGAACGAGGATACGAACCGAAATGGCGTCCTTGAGATCATCGGTGGCATCGAAGAAGATCAAGACGGCGATGGCCGCCTCGATCCGGGCAAGTCGGACGTCAGCGTCACCTTGCTGCAGGACAAAACGGGATCCGACGGTACGGCGGTGCTCGAAATTCAGTACGCCCGGAGCTTCGGGACCTGGGTCGACGTGTTGATCACAGTTTCGGCCTCCGGTGTCTCCGGTACCGAGGGCCGCGCGTCGTACTTGGTGGCGCCGGTGCCCGTACCGACTACTGCCCTCACCAATGTCCAAGTCGCGCCTGCATTCATTGACAGTCCCTACGGCCTGACTGGCAGCTGCACGAACCCGAATTGAGTGAGTGGGTTGATCGCCCTGGTCGGCATGCCCGGCGGCGGCAAGTCCACCGTCGGGCGGCAGTTGGCGAAGCGGTTGCAATTGCCGTTCGCCGACGCGGACCTGGTCATCGAGCAGCAGCTGGGATGCTCCATCCGTGACTTCTTCGCGCGGGAAGGCGAAGACCGTTTTCGCGACCTCGAACAGGACGCCATCGATCGGTTGACCACGGCCGGCGAGGGCGTCCTGGCCACCGGCGGCGGCGTGGTGTTGCGCGAGGCGAATCGCCGCGTGCTGCGCGATCGCACCACCGTCGTCTACCTCCGCTCGACGCCTGAAGAACTCATTCGGCGCCTTCGACACGACACCCAGCGCCCGCTGCTGCAAGTGGCTGACCCGGCCGCGCGGCTTCGCAACCTGTTTGAAGAGCGCGACCCGCTGTATCGGAGCACGGCGCATTTCGTCGTCGAAACCGGACGCCCCTCGGTTCAGACGCTGGTCAACATGATCCTGATGCAGCTCGAACTCGCAGGCCTCGTCGACCCGGCCAAGGTGCCGTCGCGGGTGGGCCGCACGGACGCCTGATTTCGGCCTGCGCCCTAGAATCCGCGGCATGACCGCGCCTGACTTCGACAAGGTCGCCATCGAACTGGGCGATCGCAGCTACGACCTGCTCATCGGATCGGGCTTGCTCGGCCGGACCGACTGCTACGCCGGCCTGCCGGCGGGCTCCGACGCACTCATCGTCACCAACACGACCGTTGCCCCGCTGTACGCACTTGCGCTCCACAAGGCACTGAAGCCGCTCTATCGCCACATCCATCAGGTGGAGCTGCCAGACGGCGAGGCACACAAAGACTGGATCACGCTGAACCGCATATTCGACGCCTTGCTTTCCAGCACCTGCGATCGCCACACGACGCTTTTCGCGCTTGGCGGTGGTGTCGTCGGGGACATGACGGGTTTTGCTGCCGCCTGCTACATGCGGGGCGTGCCGTTCGTGCAAGTGCCGACCACGCTGCTGGCTCAGGTGGATTCCTCCGTGGGTGGCAAGACGGCGATCAACCACCCCCTCGGCAAGAACATGATCGGCGCATTTCATCAGCCGGCTCGTGTCGTGGCGGACATCGATGTCCTGCAGACCTTGCCTGCGCGCGAGGTGGTTGCCGGGCTGGCCGAAGTGATCAAGTACGGTCCGATTGCGGACCGCGCCTTCCTCGACTGGATCGATGAGAACCTGAGCGCGCTGCTCGCGCGCGACCCCGCGGCCCTTGTTCACGCGGTCAAGCGCTCCTGTGAGATCAAGGCGCGTATCGTCGCGGAGGACGAGCGCGAATCTGGTCTTCGCGCCATCCTGAACTTCGGCCACACCTTCGGCCACGCCATCGAGGCCGGCCTCGGCTACGGCGAATGGCTGCACGGTGAAGCCGTCGGCTGCGGCATGGTGATGGCGGCGCAGCTGTCGCATCGCCTGGGCCTGATCGATGGCGATGCCGCCGCTCGGCTGCGCGGCATCATCGGCCGCGCCGGATTACCGGTGCGCGGGCCGGCGTTGGGAGCGCAGCGCTACCTCGAGCTGATGCGCCACGACAAGAAGGCCGAAGGCGGCGAGATCCGCTTCGTCTTGATCGACTCGCTTGGCCATGCGGTGGTTCGACCAGCGCCCGACTCGCTGGTCCAAGAGGTCGTGCTCGACTGCAGCGGCTGAATCTTGAAGGCGAATGTGCTCCAGGCCTTTGCGAGTCAGCCGGACAATACCCGAGGCCGACGCCACGCCGAGCCGCGTGACCCGGCTCGCAACGACTTCCAGCGGGACCGCGATCGCATCGTCCACAGCACGGCGTTCAGGCGGCTCGTCTACAAGACCCAGGTCTTCCTCAATCACGAGGGCGACCTCTTCCGAACGCGCCTGACACACTCGCTCGAA
>CAJPFZ010000216.1 GCA_905339355.1 Burkholderiaceae bacterium | reverse complement strand
GTCGGCTCATTGATGATGCGCTTGACGTCCAGGCCCGCGATGCGGCCGGCGTCCTTGGTGGCCTGGCGTTGCGAGTCGTTGAAGTAAGCGGGCACCGTGATCACAGCCTCGGTGACCTGCTCGCCCAGGTAGTCCTCGGCGGTCTTCTTCATCTTGCGCAGGATTTCGGCGCTGATCTGCGGCGGCGCGAGCTTCTGGCCGCGCACTTCGACCCAGGCGTCGCCGTTGTCGGCGGCCGAGATCTTGTAGGGCATCAACTCGATGTCCTTTTGCACTTCCTTCTCGGTGAACTTGCGGCCGATCAGGCGCTTGACCGCATAGATCGTGTTGCGCGGGTTGGTGACGGCCTGGCGCTTGGCGGAAGCGCCGACGAGGATTTCGCCGTCTTCCTGGTACGCCACGATCGACGGCGTGGTTCGCGCCCCCTCGCTGTTCTCGATCACCTTGGTCGTGTTGCCCTCCATGATGGACACGCACGAGTTCGTGGTACCGAGGTCAATGCCGATGATCTTTGCCATGTGTGATCTCCTGAATCCTGGAAAGTGGTTGTCTTCGAGTTGTGGATAAGTAACTGTTTTTCAAGGGAGGCAGCGTTGTGGACCGCTCACTTGGGCGCCGCCACCGTCACCAGGGCGGGGCGCAGCACGCGCTCGGCGATCAGGTAGCCCTTTTGCAGCACCACCACGACGGTGTTGGCCTCCTGTTCGGCGGGCACCACGCTGATCGCCTGGTGCTGGTGCGGGTCGAACTTGGCGCCGGCCGCCGGGTTGATCTCGATCACCTTGTTGCGCTCGAGAGCCGCCGCGAGCTGGCGCAAGGTGGCATGCACTCCTTCGAGAAGCTGTTCCGGGGTGGCGGCCGGGATCGCGATGGCCGCTTCGAGGCTGTCCTTGACCGGCAGCAGGCTCTCGGCAAAGGCCTCGACCGCGAACTTGCGCGCCTTGGAGATCTCCTCCTCTGCGCGTCGGCGGGTGTTCTCGGACTCGGCCTTGGCGCGCAGGTAGGCGTCGGACACCTCGGCGTGCTTGGCTTCGAGTTCGTTGAGTCGTTGCAGTGCGTCGGGTTCGGCCGGCGACGCTGGCGGGACCGGCGTGACCGGCGGCTGCGTCTGCGCGGGGGCGGGATTGGTTTCTTGGGTGTTTTCTGCGCTGGTCATGTCGATACTCGGTTCCACAGCCGGCGATATGGGGGCTGCTCTGGAGCGTTCAAGGGGCGATCGGAACTTCCATTTCATGCCCAAGCAGATGGGTCCGGATCGGGGCGAATCAACGAGAAGGAGCCCCGCCTGGATCAAACGCCGGCGGGGGCGGGCGGATCAGTCGGATTCTGCCGTGGCGCTCCAGCGGTTCCAGTCGGCCAGCTTGCGCCGGTCTCGCTTGGTGGGTCGGCCTTGTTCGATCGCTTGCGAGGGTTCGGCGCCGAATCGGCGTTCCTGCACCTGCTTTTCCCGCTGGGCGATGCTCTCGGCGGTTTCTTCGTACAGCTGCTGCGCCACCGGGGCCGGGCCGCGCATCTCGCTCAGGCCCCGCACGATCACGGTGCGCGACACGCCTTCGCGGCGCAGCTCGATGCGGTCGCCGAGCTTGAGCGATCGGGCCGGCTTCGCCGCCTGTTCGTTCACGCTCACACGGCCCTTGGAGATCTCCTCGACGGCGAGGCTGCGGGTTTTGTAGAAACGAGCCGCCCACAGCCACTTGTCGAGCCTGACTTCATTCATGGAGGAATCGTAGCCCTGGTGAGAATGTCTGCCGGGTCAATGCTCAGCACCCATGGCCCGAGCACGGTCACGCTGCAGTGCGAGGCTCCCCGCGTCGGCGTCGGGGTCGGCGCCCGTCGGCCAGCCCTGCAGATGGCGAAGGCTGAGCGCGCTCAAGGCAGCGATCCAGTGGTGCTGATCGTTGAGGCAGGGGATGTAGTGAAACTCCTGGCCGCCGGCGGCAAGGAATGCGTCGCGCGCCTCCTGTCCGATCTCCTCCAGCGTTTCCAGGCAGTCGGCGCTGAAGCCCGGGCACATGACGTCGACACGCTGCTGGCCCTGGCGCGCCAACGCGACGAGCGTCGGCTCGGTGTAGGGTTGCAGCCATTCCGCCTTGCCGAAGCGGCTTTGAAAGGTCACGACCAGTTGCTCCGGCTTCAATTGCAGGCGTTCGCCCAGCAGCCGGGCCGTCTTCTGGCACTCGCAGTGGTAAGGGTCGCCAAGCAGCAGGGTTCGCCGCGGCACGCCGTGAAAGCTCAGCACCAGCTTGTCGCCGCGGCCGTGGGTCATCCAGTGGTCGCTGACACGCTGGGCCAGCGCCTCGATGTAGCCGGCATCGTCGTGATAGTGGTTGACGAAGCGCAGCTCGGGCAGGGCGCGGTGGCGGCGCACCCAGTCGGCGACCTCGTCGAACACGGTGGCGGTGGTAGCCGCGCAGTACTGCGGGTACAGCGGCAGCACGAGCACGCGCTGCACGCCGGCGGCATGCAGCTCGTCGAGCACCGCGGGCACCGAGGGGCTGCCGTAGCGCATGGCGAAGCGCACCGTCACCTGATGGCCGCGCTGACCCAGGTAGCCGCGCAGCAGCTTGGTCTGGCGCTCGGTCCAGACCCTCAGCGGCGAGCCTTCCTGCATCCAGATGCTCGCGTACTTGGCCGCCGACTTCGCTGGGCGCACCCGCAGGATCACGCCGTGCAGGATCAGCCACCACAGGGCGCGCGGAATCTCCACCACCCGCGGATCGCTGAGGAACTGCGCGAGGTAGCGCCGCAGTGCGGACGTGGTCGGCGCCTCGGGCGTGCCGAGGTTGCACAGCAGAATGGCGGTGCGCGGCGTTTGCGGCGCTTGACCGTGGGTGTGGGCGGGTTCGGGCGCGAAGCGCATGCGTGATGTGGCGGAGCCGGGCGCGCGATTATCTTCGAGGCGTCAGCCCGCAGGCCGCCGGTTCGCGCTGATGCGGTCGAGGTCGCTCATGATCTTCGCGATGTTGATCGGTTTGGACCAGTAGCCGGTGAAGCCGGCCGCCGCGGCGCGCCGCACATCGTCGGGCATCGCATCGGCCGAGCACATGAAGGCAGGCGTGGCGCTCAAGCCCGGCTGCCGGCGCAATGCGTCGAGCAGCTCGAAACCATCCATGCCAGGCAGATGCGCGTCGAGCACCAGCACGTCGGGAGTCCAGTCGCGCACCTGGTGAAGGGCCTCGTTGCCGTCTTCGGCAAGCCGCAGCTCGACGTCGTCGCGCAAGCGGATGGCTTCTTCGAACAGGATCGCGTTGATGCGGTTGTCTTCGACGTAGAGCATGCGCAGGGCCGGGACCGCTTGCGGCGCGGTCGGGAGCGAGGCGGGTGGGTGTTCCGTTGCGTTGCCGCTCGCTGCGGCGGGCTGCGCGAAGGGCAGGGCCGTCTGCTGTGCCATCGGCAACTCGACGACCACGCGGGTGCCGACACCCGCGACGCTCGCGACCTGCAATGTGCCGCCCATCGCGCGGGTCAGGCTGCGCGCGATGAGGAGGCCGAGCCCGGTGCCCTCGATCGGCGAGGTCTCGCGGCCGAGCCGCTCGAAGGGCTGGAACAGGCGCTCGAGCTGCGCCGGCTTCAGCCCGGAACCGGTGTCCTCGACGCTCAGGCGAACGCGGCCGGGCAGGGCGTCGACGTCGACCGACCAGCGCACGACGCCGGCCGGCCGGTTGAACTTGATCGCGTTGGAGGCGATGTTGAGCAGCACCTGGCGCAGCCGCTGCTCGTCGGCACGAACGGCCAGCCCATCGGGCACGTGATTGTCGAAACGCACGCCGCACTGCTCGGCTGCGGCGCCGAGCTGGGCGATCACCTGCGCGACGATGCCGTCCAGCGGCACGTCGACGATCTCCAGCATCACGCGCCCTTCCTCGACGTGCTGCAGGTCGAGCACGTCGTTGGTCAACGCGAGCAGGTGCTCGCCGGCGCGCAGCACATGCTCGGCGTAGTCGCGCACCTCGTCGGCGTCAGGCGTGTCGGGGCGGCTCAGCAGCAACTGCGTGAAACCGATCACCGCATTGAGCGGCGTGCGCATCTCGTGGCTCATGCGCGAGAGGAACTCGCTCTTGGCGATGTTGGCGAGCTCGGCTGCGCGGCGGTCGCTCTGGCTCGATTGAGCCTGGCGCTGGCTGGTCACGTCGATCAGGGTGCCGACCATGCGCTGGGCCCTGCCGCTCTTGGCACGGCGGACGACCTTGCCGCTGTTGAGCACCCAGATGTCGTGGCCGCTCTTGTGGCGCATGCGGTGCTCGGCCAGATACAGCGGTGTCTCGCCGCGCAGGTGGGCGATCAGCTTGGCCTTGGCCTGAGGCAGGTCGTCGGGATGAATGCGGCTGAACCACTCGCGCACGTGCGTGCCGACCTCATGGCCGGCGTGGCCGAGGATGGCCTTCCAGGCGTCGCTGAAGTACAGGCCCTTCTTGGCGGTGTCCCAGTCCCACACGCCCTGCGCGCCGCTTTCGAAGGCGAGTCGGCGCGCCGTCAATCGCTCCTGCAACAGCGACCCCGCCACGGCGGCGAGATCCGCCAGGCCTTGGCGCTCGGCCTCGCCGAACTCGCGTGGCCGGTGATCCAGGCAGCACATGGCGCCGATGCGGTGGCCTTCCACGACGACCGGGGCTCCCGCATAGAAGCGCACGCGCGGTCCGCCAGTGACCAGCGGGTTGCCCGAGAAGCGCGGATCGTCCGATGCGTCGGGCACGACCAGCAGGTCTGGCGAGAGGATGGTGTAGGCGCAGAACGCGTCGTCGCGAGGCGTTTCGCGCAGGGTCAATCCGACCGACGCCTTGAACCACTGCCGTTGTTCGTCGACCAGGCTCAGCGCTCCGATGGGGCATCCGGTGTGCGTGCTGGCGAGCCGTGCCAGCGCATCGAAGCCCGGGTCGGCCGCCGTGTCCAGAACCTGCAGCTCGTGCAGCAGCCGAACTCGCTCGGCGTCGTCGGCAGGCAGGGGAGGGGAATTCATTCGTGCGTCGGCGGATCGATGCGACTGTATCGGACAATTCCGGGCCGGCTTGCCCTGGTTTGCGAGCGCTCGACACCTCTCATGAAGCCCATTCGTGCCCTGACCCTCGACCTGGACGACACCTTGTGGCCCATTGCGCCGGCCATCCTGCGCGCCGAACAAGCGCTGCACGCCTGGCTGCAGCTCGAGGCGCCACTCACGGCAAGCCGCTTCGATATCGACGCCTTGCGCGCCAAGCGCGACGAGGTGTCGCGCACGCACGCGCACATCGCGCACGATTTCACGGCCGTGCGGCGCGAAAGCCTGCGCCTGGCGCTGATGGAGGCGGGAGACGACGACAGCCTGGCCGACGCTGCATTCGAGGTCTTCTTTGCCGCGCGCCACGAACTCGAGTTCTATCCCGAGGTCGAGCAGGCCTTGCAGCGCATCGCATGCCGCTACCCGCTGCTGGCGTTGACCAACGGCAATGCAGACATTGCCCGCACCTCGATCGGTAGCCTGTTCCGCGGCACGATCAGCGCGCGCGATTTCGGCATCGGCAAGCCGGATCCCCGCATCTTTCTCGAAGCCTGCCGGCGCCTCGACTGCGCGCCGGCCGAAGTGCTGCATGTGGGCGACGACCTCGAGCTCGACGTGCGTGGTGCGCAGTCGGCTGGCTTGCAGACCTTCTGGCTGCGCCGTGGCGACTGTGGCGCCGACGACATGCCGGAGGAGGGCGTCGCGACCGTGGCCTGCCTGCTGACGCTGGCCGACCGCCTGGGCTGCTAAGAACCCCGCGCTTTCACAGGGCGAGCGGCGGCTGCGGCTGCGTGTCGGCGAACTTCATCACCTCGAACCGCACGCTCGGCGCGGTGAGATCGCCGGGCGGCGAACCCAAGCCGATCACGCCGCTGCCGTGCAAGGTGCAGGTGCCGCGGCGCAGGCTCACGATCTCGGTGTCGCCGGAGAAGCGCACGTAGGTGCCGTTGTAGCTCAGGTCGGTGAGCTGGAACGCGCCGCCGTGCCAATCGATGCGGGCGTGCGAGCGCGATACGCGCGAATCGTCGATGCAATAGGTCGCCTGGGGACTTCGGCCGAGCACCACCGGCAGGCTGTGCGGCGAATAGACGCGGTTCAGGTCGAGCCAGACGAGGCGGATGCCCTCGGGCTCCGGTGCCCGCAGGATGTCGCCATAGGCGGTCGCGGCAGTGTCGCCCCAGCGGTGTGCCTCCAGCAGATGCACGAACACCGGCTCCACCCGGCCTCGCAGCTGAAGGCGGTCGAGGCTTCTGAAGCGGGAACGGTCGACGGGCTCCAGCGCGTCGAGCACCACCGAGGTCACGAGCGTCTCGTTGTCGCCAGCGTGGTCGAGCAATCGCGCCGCCACGTTGACCGCATCTCCGAAGTAGTCGCCAGCCATCTCGACCACCTCACCGAGGGCCAGGCCCACCTGCAGCTTCAGTGCCGGGCGGGGCTGCGCGTCGGCAGGGCGGGTGCCAATGCGCTCGAGCTGGTCGTGCATCTCGTCGGAGGCCATCACTGCCGACGCCGGCTGGCTGAACATCGCCATCAGCCCGTCGCCAAGCGTCTTGACGACGGTGCCGTCGCAGTTCTGCACCACGCGCGCCAGCAGCGCGACGCTTTGGGTGACCACGGCCGTGGCTTCGGTGTTGCCCAGCGTTTCGTAGAGCGCGGTGCTGCCGCGCAAGTCGGCGAACATCACGGTGCGCTGGATGGTCTGGCTCATGAGCGTGAGTTTATCTTCCCGTGAAATAAGTCACACAAAGAGAAAGCCCGGCAAGGCCGGGCTTCTCGTTGGAATGCTGCACGGCGGCTCGCTCACGCGAGCCTGCGTCCGGCTAAACCTACAGGTTGTCCAGATATGTGCGCAACTTGTCCGAGCGGCTCGGGTGCTTGAGCTTGCGGATCGCCTTGGCCTCGATCTGGCGGATGCGCTCGCGCGTGACGTCGAACTGCTTGCCGACCTCTTCCAGCGTGTGGTCGGTGCTCATCTCGATGCCGAAGCGCATGCGCAGCACCTTCGCCTCGCGCGGCGTGAGGCTGTCCAGGATGTCCTTCACCACGTCGCGCAGGCCCGCCTGCATCGCAGCCTCGATCGGCGCGGTGTTGTTCGTGTCCTCGATGAAGTCGCCCAGATGCGAGTCGTCGTCGTCGCCGATCGGCGTCTCCATCGAGATCGGCTCCTTGGCGATCTTCATGATCTTGCGGATTTTGTCCTCGGGGATCTCCATCTTCTCGGCCAGCGTCGGTGCGTCGGGCTCGAAGCCGAACTCCTGCAGATGCTGGCGCGAGATGCGGTTCATCTTGTTGATCGTCTCGATCATGTGCACCGGAATGCGGATGGTGCGCGCCTGGTCGGCGATCGAGCGCGTGATGGCCTGGCGGATCCACCACGTTGCGTAGGTCGAAAACTTGTAGCCACGGCGGTATTCGAACTTGTCCACCGCCTTCATCAGGCCGATGTTGCCTTCCTGGATCAGGTCGAGGAACTGCAGGCCGCGGTTGGTGTACTTCTTGGCGATCGAGATCACGAGGCGCAGGTTGGCTTCGATCATCTCCTTCTTCGCGTCGCGCGAGGCCTTTTCGCCCTCGTTCATGCGCTTGTTGATCTTCTTCAGGTCTTCCAGCGGCACGACGGCGCGCGCCTGCTGGTCGATCAGCTTCTTCTGCAACTCCTGGATCGGCGGCAGGTTACGCGCCAGCACCACGCTGTAGGACTTGCCCGAGGCGGCTTCCTTCTCGGCCCACTTGAGGTTCAGGATGTTCGGCGGGAAGTGCTTGATGAAGTGGTCCTGCGGCATGCCGCACTTGTCGACCAGGATCTTGCGCAGCTCGCGCTCGTAGCGGCGCACGTCGTCAACCTGCGAACGCAGGATCGAGCACAGCTTCTCGATCGTCTTGACGGTGAAGCGGATCGTCATCAGCTCGGCGCTGATCGCGTGCTGCGCCTTGTTGTACGAGGCTGACTGGTAGCCTTCCTTCTCGAAGGCCTTGCGCATCTTGTCGAAGTTGATGCGCAAGTTGTCGAACTTGGCGAGTGCCGCTGCCTTCAGCTCCTCGAGCTTCTTGGTCAGCGCCTTGCTGCCGCCCTGGCCGTCGTCGTCGTCTTCCTCGTCGAAGAAGTCGACGTCTTCCTCGGCCACGTAGTCGTCGGCTTCGTCTTCGGAAACGAAACCGTCGACTGCCTCGGAGATCTGCATTTCGCCGGCGCGGATGCGGTCGGCATAGACCAGGATTTCGGCGATCGTCGTCGGCGAGGCGGAGATGGCGAGCATCATCGCCTGCAAGCCGCCTTCGATGCGCTTGGCGATCTCGATTTCGCCTTCGCGCGTGAGCAGTTCCACGGTGCCCATCTCGCGCATGTACATGCGCACCGGATCGGTCGTGCGGCCGAATTCGGAGTCGACCGTGGACAGCGCCGCTTCGGCGGCTTCTTCGGCTTCTTCTTCAGTGGCAGTGGTCGTGCCGCCGCCCGCAATCAGCAGCGTCGCCGCGTCGGGCGCCTGTTCGTAGACCGCGATGCCCATGTCGTTGAGCATCGAGACGATGGCCTCGAGGATTTCGTTGTCCACCAGCTTCTCGGGCAGGTGGTCGTTGATCTCCTGGTGCGTGAGGAATCCACGCGTCTTGCCCATCTTGATGAGGGTCTTCAGCTCCTGGCGGCGCTTGGCGACTTCCTCTTCGGTGAGCGCCGTCTCGTCCAGGCCGAATTCGCGCATGAGCGCGCGCTCCTTGGCGCGCGAGACCTTCATGCGCAGGGGCTTGGCCTTGGCGGCCTTGGCTTCGCCTTCGTCGGCGACTTCGACCTCCGGTTCTCCTTCGAGATCGGCTTCGAGGTCGGAGAAGTCCTCTTCGACGTCGTCGGCCTTCTTGGCCTTTTCGTCGACCTTGGGCTTGCGCCCTCGCTTGCCCTTGGCCTCCTCGACGGGCTTGGCAGCCGCTTTCGCTCCCGGCTTCGCCGCTGCCACGGCGGCCTTCTTCTTCTCTTCAGGTTCGACCTTGGCCCCCTTTGCGGGTGCGGTCTTGGCAGCCGGCTTGGCTGCGGCCTTGACGGGAGCGCTTTTCTTCGCGGTCATGCAATTCCTCGGATATCAATGGGCTTCACGGCCTTGTGGCTGGCAGCCATCGCCGGCGCCCAACCCGCTCAGAGGCATGTGGGAACACCGGGTAAATCTGCAATGGGCAAGGCTGGCGCCGGCTGGGGGCCGCAGATTCAATGAATCCGCAGGCCTGCGGCCGGCTTCGGGCGGACAAGCTCGCGTGAATGGGTGGGTCGACTGCAGCCCTTGCGGGATATGGGTGGCCTTCATGGGGGGACCCTGGGTCAGAGGGTGGCCGGGGCCCGGAGGTGCTGCTTCACTCTTGCCGCGTAACAAACCCTAAATTATCGTCCACAAACTCCGACCCGTCAAAGTTACCGGGTCGGCGAGTGTTCGGGGGCCTTGGCCAGCATGGCCTTCAGACGCTTGCGTTCGTCGTCAAGTTCCTTGCTGCGCTGCAATGCATCGGGGGAAAGGTCGCCCGACGCGAACAACTGCTCGAGTTCCTCTTCCACCGCACTCAGGCGCAGTCTGTCGAGGAGCAGCGCCATTTCTCGCCCGAGATCGGTCTGTGGTTCGGGGTCGTGGAAGGCGGAAATTCGAGTGATGACGGCAGCGCTAGCCGAGTCGGCGGCCAGCCCGCGCACCTCGTCGAGCAGGGCGCTCGCCCCGAGCGGGCCGTGGTCGTGCAGGCTGCGCTCGAGGCAGCCGAAGAAGATGTCATAAGGCGTGGCCTGGCCTGCGAGCAGGTCATGCGCTTCGCCATCCAGGTCCAGCCACAGGTCGCTGCGCTGGATCAGCAGCCACAACGCGCGGTCGAGCAGGTTGGCCGTGCCACGGCTCACCCGCTGCGAGGCACGCGGCGGAGGGCGACGCGGGGGTGCCTCGCGAATCGCGCGGCGCGGCGCGGCCTCGCCCCACATGCCGCCGAGGTCGAGGGCCTCCATGCGACCGAGCTGGGCCAGCTCGGCGAGCATCTGCCGTTTCAGCGAGCCATCGGGCAGGGCGTTCCACAAGGGCTTGGCATTGGCCAGCATGTGCGCGCGGCCCTCCGCGGTTTGCAGGTCACAGCCAACGCTTGCCGCCTCGAGCAGCTGCCGAGACAGCGGCACCGCCTGCTCGACGCAACGCTCGAACCCGGCTTCGCCGTGCTCGCGGACGTAGGAGTCCGGATCGTGCTCCGGTGGCAGGAACAGAAAGCGCACGCTGCGGGTGTCGGTGGCATGAGGCAGCGCCGCCTCGAGTGCGCGCCCGGCGGCGCGCCGGCCCGCGGCGTCGCCGTCGAAGCTGAAGACCACCGAGTCGGTGAAGCGAAAGAGCTTCTGCACGTGTTCTGCCGTGCACGCCGTGCCCAGCGTCGCGACGGCGTTCGGAAAGCCGGATTGAGCCAGCGCCACCACGTCCATGTAGCCCTCGACGACCAGCACGTATCCCTTCTGGCGCAGCGCGGTGCGCGCCTCGAAGAGGCCGTAGAGCTCGCGTCCCTTGACGAAGACCGGCGTTTCAGGCGAGTTGAGGTACTTGGGCTCGCCCTTGTCGAGCACGCGCCCGCCGAAGCCGATCACGTCGCCTTGCACCGATCGGATGGGGAACATGATCCGATCGCGGAAGCGGTCGTAGCGCTTGCGGTCGGCCTCGTCGCCGGTGTCGCTGTCGTGCGCGATGACGAGGCCGCTTTCCTCGAGCAGCGGATCGTCGTAGCGCGGGAAGACGCTCGCGAGCGCGCGCCAGCCTTCGGGCGCGTAGCCGAGCCCGAAACGCGCCGCGATCTCGCCGCTCAAGCCGCGGCCCTTCAGGTAGGAGATGGCGCGCGGACTGTCCTTGAGCTGGCGCTTGTAGTGTTCGCCGGCCTTCGCGAGCACGTCGCTCAGCGTCGACTGACGCTGCTTCAGCGCCGCGGCACGCTCCCGGTCTTCGGGAGACGCCGTGTCTTCCGGCACGGCCATGCCGACCTGCTGCGCGAGTTCCTTGACGGCGTCGATGAAGCTCATCCCGCTGTACTCGACCAGGAAGCGGATGGCGTCGCCGTGGGCCCCGCAGCCGAAGCAGTGATAGAACTGCTTCGTGGGCGCGACCGTGAAACTCGGCGACTTCTCGGCGTGGAACGGGCACAGCCCCGACAGGTTGGCGCCCGTGCGGCGCAGTTCGACATGCCGGCCCACCACCTCGACGATGTCGACGCGGCTGAGCATGTCCTGAATGAAGGTCGGAGGGATCACGGCGAGAGTCTAGGGCCAGCGCCCCGCTGGCTGCCTTGCGCCCGCCGGTCCGTCCGTGCGGGCGGGCATTTGCAACGCTTTTGAAAGATTTGCTCGCGGACTTCGGGTTCCCCTGGTCCGCTTTCATGGATCGCCTCGATAGACTGCGCCGCGCGACCGGCCACAAGCCGCGCGACAACAACGCTCATCGCAGCGCCCGCGAGGTGCTGCGGTCTGACAAGGCACGCATGGAGGGATTGAGATGACGCCCAGCCAA
>CAJPFZ010000215.1 GCA_905339355.1 Burkholderiaceae bacterium | reverse complement strand
CGTCGGCGCCGTCGTCGACTCCGTCTCCGACGTTCTCGAACTCGGCGCCGGCACCGTCAAGCCCGCCCCCGACATGCACACCTCGGTGGACACGAGCTTCATCACCGGCATCGGCAGCATCAACGAGCGCATGCTCATCCTGATGGACATCGAGGGCCTCATGACCAGCGCCGACATGGGGCTGATCAACAGCGTCTCATAGCCTTTGGCCGGTTCTCCCGTTTTCAGCAGTAGCAGTACCCCAACCCCGGAATGAAACGACTCTCGCTCGCCCAAAGACTCTGGATCCCCGCCGCCACGCTCGGCATCGTCATCGTCGTCGTGACGGCAGCTTCCGCCACACGCACCACCACGCTGCAAGCCGCGGCCTCGGCCGAGCAGGCCGCCCAGCAAGCCAAGCTCGAACTCAGTGCCCGCTGGATGGGACTGGCCGAAGCGAACGCGGCGCGCGGCATGGCCAGCGCCCTGAGCGGCGACCCGACGCTCGCCGATCAGCTCAAGCACGACAGCGAGGCCACCGCGCAGCGCATGGCGACGATCGCCGCGCAGCTCGAGACGAGCGCCACGAGGCCGCAGGAGCGCGACGCAGTGCGCGCGATCGTCGAGCGCCAGCAGCCCTTCGCCGCCGCACTCGCGCAGGCGCAGGCGCTTCGCGCCGCCGGCCAGCCGGATGCCGCCCGTGAGCTGTTGAAGAGCGCCGCCGAACCGGCACTTGCCGCGATGCTCGGGGCGCAGCAGCACCTGGTGGCGATGCACGAACTGGGCGCCCGCCAGCTGCGCGACAAGTCGGGCGCCGAACGCATGCGAACGGTCTGGATGGTGGCCGGCACCATGGGCTTCATCACGCTGCTGATTGCGATCGGAACCTGGCTTCTGCAACGCACGATCTGCCCGCCGCTGCGGCAGGTGGTGCAAGTGGCGCAAGCCATCGGCGCCGGCGACCTGACGGTGCGCATCGGCAACATGCGCGAGGACGAGATCGGCGACGTCCTGCGCGCGCTGCAGCAGATGGGCGAGTCGCTCGCCTGCATGGTGGGCGACGTGCGCACCGGCGCCGAAAGCATCAACACCGCGAGCACCGAAATCGCCTCGGGCAACCAGGATCTCTCCAAGCGTACCGACCAGACGGCGTCGAGCCTGCAGCAGGCGGCCTCGTCGATGGCGCAGCTCACGGGTGCGGTCAAGCAATCGGCCGACTCGGCCCGTCAGGCCAATCAGCTCGCCTCGTCGGCCGCCGAGGTCGCCGCGCGCGGCGGCGCAGTCGTGTCGCAGGTCGTGAATACGATGGACGACATCAACGCGAGTTCGAAGAAGATCGGCGACATCATCGGCGTGATCGACGGCATCGCCTTCCAGACCAACATCCTCGCGCTGAACGCCGCCGTCGAAGCGGCTCGCGCCGGCGAGCAGGGCCGCGGCTTTGCGGTGGTCGCGGCCGAGGTGCGCAGCCTCGCGCAACGCAGCGCCGAAGCGGCCAAGGAGATCAAGGCCCTCATCGGCGCCAGCGTCGAGCGCGTCGAGTCGGGTAGCCGGCTGGTGGCCGATGCCGGCACGACGATGCAGGAGATCGTCAATTCGGTGCAGCGCGTGAGCGACATCATCGGCGAGATCACCTCCGCCGCGGACGAACAGAGCGAGGGCATCGGCCAGGTCAACACCTCGGTGGTGCGGCTCGACCAGATGACGCAGCAAAATGCAGCGCTGGTCGAGCAAAGCGCTGCCGCCGCCGGCAGCCTGAGGGATCAGGCGGGCAAGCTCGCGCAGGTGGTCAGCGTGTTCCGACTGCGCGGCGGCGGTCAGGCCGCCTAGGATCTGGCTTCGGCGCTCAGCGCAGGCGCATGAAGCGCAGGCGGTCGATCAGGCTGCCCGACGGCGTGCGGTGCTCGTCGACGATCCGCACGAGCCCCTGCTCCGCCATCTGCTTCAGCTCGTGCGCCGCCGCGTCGAAGACCAAGGGGTTCTCGAGCGCGGAACCGGCGCGCGGCAACTCCTGGGGCACACCGAACTCGGACTCAAGGTAGGCGCTTCGGGCCAGGGTTCGCATGGCAATCTCCGCAGATCTCCCAACAGGATCGGCGCGGCGATGTTGTCGTGAAGGCGGCCGCGTTCGGCGCGAAGTGTAGCGTGCGCTCGGCGTGCCACCAGCCTAAAAATCTTCGTCTTCGTGATGGAGCACAAGTTGCGTGACCTGATGCAAACGGGGGCGCTCGACGCGCGTTTCGGAGGCATCGTAAGCAAAGCCGCGCCAGGTGGTGCTTTGCGGCCCGGCCCCGGGTCTTATCCACAGGCTTATCCCCTGTGATGGGGGATAAGGCAGTGCGCAAGGCGAACGGCGTGCTCAGTCGGAGAGCCTGGACAGGCGCTGCATCGCGGCGTCGCCGGCGGCACGGCCCACGCGGCCGGCGAGCGCCACGGAGGGCGGGAAGCGCAGCATCTGTTCGAAGGCCGAGCGCACGTCGCGCGCCGTGACTGCCTCCACTTGCTCCATCAGCTCTGCGCGCGAACGCACTCGGCCATGCACGAAGAGGTCCTGGGCCGCATCCTCGAGCCGGCGTGAAGGCCGCTCGAGCGCGCGCAGGCTGCGCACCGCGATCTGGTTGCGCGCACGCTGCAAGCCCACTTCATCGGTCGTGCGTGCATGGCTTGCGAGCAGGCGGGCGACCTCGGTGAAGAACTCGTCGAGGTGCTGCGGCGTGGTCGACGCTTCGATCACGAATTGCCCGCACACATCCATCACGTCGGCCGAGCAGGCGGCGTAGTAGACAAGTCCGCGGCGTTCGCGGATCTGGTCCATCAGCGGCGAGCTCATGCCTTCGCCGAACAGCGCCGCCGCGACGACGCTCGCGTGGTAGTCGTCGCGCAGCGACGGTGCCGGGAAGCCGAGCACGACATGGGTCTGGCTGCTGCCGGCCTGCCGGCGCGAGTGCACGCCGCCCACGTAGGCCGGCGACGCGACCGTGTTCGCCTCGCCGCGCGGCATCGCGCCGAACGCCGCCTGCGCGTCGCGCAGCACCTCGTCGGGGTCCACCGCACCGGCCACGCCGACCACGATGTTGGCGCCGGTGTAGTGGCGCTGCACGTGCTGCAGCAGCTCGTCCCGCGTGAAGCGTTCGATGTTGCGGCGCTGTCCGATCACCGCCTGCGCCATCGGGTGCTTGCCGAAGCAGGCCTTGTCGAACAGCTTGTAGGCGGTGGACATCGGATCGTCCTCGTCTTCGAGCACCTCCTGCAGGATGACCTGCCGTTCGCGCTCGAATTCAGCTTCGGGGAAGCTCGCGTGGCGCACGATGTCGCCGAGCATCTGCACGAACTGCCCGGCGTGGCGCGCAAGGCCGTGGATCTGGAACGCGGTGTGGTCCTTGTCGGTGTAGGCGTTGACCTCGGCACCGAGCCGCTCGGCATCGAGGTTGATCTGCTGGCAGCTGCGCTCGTGCGTGCCCTTGAAGGCCATGTGCTCGACGACGTGGCTGATGCCGTTCAGGCGCGGGCTCTCGTTGCGGCTGCCGCTGCGCACGAACACGCTGACGCTCACGGTGTCCAGATGCGGCAGCCGGATGGTCACGACATGCACGCCGTTGTCGAGGGTGGCGACCGTGGTGTCGCGGTCGCAGGGAAGTGTGCTCATCCAGCGATGCTAACGACCGCGGCCGGCCCACGCACCCGACGAGGCTGTTCACGCCCACTGCGGCCTGCATCGACAATGCAGCATGACTGCCACCGCCGGCGCGCCGGCCGCACGCGCCGCCGAGCTGCGGCTCGCCTACATCCTGCTCTTCGTCACCCCGGCGATGTGGAGCGTCAACTACCTGGTCGCGCGCTGGGCGCCCGGCGTCATCGCGCCGCATGCGCTCGCGCTCGGGCGATGGACGGTGGCAGCGCTGCTGCTGGGCATCGTCGCGCGGCACGAACTCGTGCAGCGGCGCGCGCTCATCCTGCGCGAGTGGCGCCAGTTCATCGTGCTGGGCGCGCTGGGCATGTGGATCTGCGGCGCCTTCGTCTACGTCGGCGGGCGCAGCACCACGGCCGTCAACATCGGATTGCTGTATGCCGCCTCGCCGGTGTTCATCGCGGTCGCTTCGGGGCTGTTCCTGCGCGAACGCATGCAGCCGGTTCAGTGGCTCGGCGTGGCGCTGGCGCTGGCTGGCGTGCTGCACATCCTGATCAAAGGGCGCTGGCAGGCGCTGGCGCTGGTGCGCATCAACCCGGGCGACGCGTGGATTGCCGTCGCGGTGGCGAGCTGGGCCGCCTATTCGCTGCTGCTGCGCGCCTGGCCCTCGGCCTTCGGCCCGCTGGCGCGCCTCACGCTGATCGCGTGCGGCGGCATCGTCGTGCTGATCCCGTTCACCGTGTGGGAAGCCGTGGCCTGGCTGCCGTCGAGCTGGTCATGGGCGAGTGTCGGCCTGGTGCTGGCCGCCGCGCTGATTCCCGGCGCGGGGGCCTATGCCGCCTACTCGACCATGCAGCGCACGCTCGGCGCCGCGCGCGTGGGCATGGTCCTGTACCTCGGTCCGCTGTACAGCGCGGGCCTCGGCTGGGCGGTGCTCGGCGAGCGCATCGAGTGGTTCCATGGCGTCGGCGCGCTGCTGATCCTGCCCGGCATCTGGCTGTCGACACGCCGCTGAGCGCGACACGTCACGCGGTGAGCGCGAGCAGGATGTCGGCATACCACGCGCAGTTCAACCCGAGCGATTCGTCCTGCACCAGGTCGCGGTCGCCCATGTCCATGCGCGCCGAATGCACGCCGAGCAGCAGCCAGGGCAGCGCGGCGGTGGCCGCCGACGGCGCCGGGTCGCGCATCACCACGGGCGCGCCGCTGGTGCCGCGGTGCGTGCGTGCGTCGGTGAGAAAGAATCCCTGCCCCTGGAAGCGGATGCCGTACGGCGACGCCGCCACCGCCTGCCGCACCACCGGCAGGTGGTGCACCGCATCGTGGAAGCCGAGCGGAAAGCCGACGACGAGCAGCGAGCTGCCGATGCCGACTGCCGACTCTGCGCTCGGCAGATGCGCCGGGGTGAACGCGCGCAGCACCGTCGTGGCGGGCAGCCGGCTGCGGTCGAGTTCGAGCACCGCGACGTCGATCTCGCTGCCCGCGTCGCGGCCCTGGCGCCACACCGCCTTGGCGTTCTGGTACAGCAGCACCGAGAAGCCGGTCGATTGCGTGAGGTTCACCGCATCGAGATGCAGCTCGATCTCCAGGCGGTCGGGAAAATGCTGGCTCGCCTCGTCGAACACGACGTGCCGGCTGGTGACGAGGAACAGCCGCTCGTCGCGCTCGAAGAAGAAGCCACTCGCGTTCGACAGCGACTGATCGCCGAGAAACGTCGAGACGCGCGCCGCGGCGAGCAGAAGGGGGTCGACATTGCTCATGGTGCGGCCTCCGTGGTGTGGCATCACCTTACCACCCGGGCGCTCGCGCGTCCCACAATCGCGGCATGAACACCCCCACCCCCCTCATCTACGAATTCGGCAAGCCCGAGAGCGGCTGGCGGCGCGAGCTCTACACCATCATCTTCGAGTCGGACACGCGCCGCGGCTGGCTGTTCGACGTCGCCGTCATCGTGGCGATCCTGCTCAGCGTGGCGGTGGTCATCGCCGACAGCATGCAGTCGGTGCTGGCGGAGCACGGGCGCGCATTGAGGATTGCCGAGTGGGTGTTCACCGCGCTCTTCACGGTGGAGTACCTCGCGCGCCTGCTGTGCGTGCGCCAGCCGCTGCGCTACGCAACCAGCTTCTACGGCGTGATCGACCTGCTGTCGGTGATGCCGACCTACCTCGCGCTGCTGTGGCCCGAGGGCCACCTGCTGATCGACGTGCGGGTTCTCCGGCTGCTGCGTGTGTTCCGCATCTTCCGCCTCACCGCCTACCTCACCGAGTTCAACCAGCTCGGCCGCGCGTTGCATTCGAGCAGGCGCAAGATCTTCGTCTTTCTGTCGTTCGTCGTGATGATGATGCTGGTGATGGGCACGCTGATGTACGTCGTCGAAGGGCCCGAGAACGGATTCAGCAGCATCCCGGTTGCCATGTACTGGGCGATCACGACCATGACGACGGTGGGCTTCGGCGACATCACGCCGCACACCGATTTCGGCCGCGTCATTGCCTCCGTGATGATGCTGATGGGGTGGGGCGTGCTCGCCGTGCCCACCGGCATCGTCACCGCCGAGATGACCGCCCAGCGCCGCGGCTGGGGCGCGAGCTCGCTGTTCCGGCGCTGCGGCGCGTGCGGCGCCGACGGGCACGCGGAGGAAGCGGCATTCTGCTGGCGCTGCGGCGTGTCGCTGGCACGCGAGGCAGAAGCCGAACGGCGCCGCGGCGACGGTTGACGGCCTCCGGCTTGCGGAGAAAAAAGGGAAGGGGCCTCGCGGCCCCTTCGGTCATCGGTTCAGCGTTGCACTATCAGGGGCCCGTGCATCCGGAGGCGAGGTAGTTGTTGGCCGCCAGTGCCTGCACGAGGCCGTAGCCGAACTTGACGTCGCGGCCCGCCGCGCCGAGATCCTGCGCCGTCGCGTTGAGCGCGTTGCGGATGTTCGCGGCAGTGCAGTTCGGGTGATGGCTCCACACCAGTGCGGCGACCGCGGAGACATGCGGTGTCGCCATCGATGTGCCGTCGAAGTAGGCGTAGTTGCTCGCCACCACGGCAGCGCTGGCCGTCGCGCCGGCTTGCGCCTTCAGCGCCGCGCCGTCGGTGTCGGAAACGCCCATCGAGGGAATCGTCGTGGCGGTCTCGCCCATCGTGCCGTACAGCATGCCCGCCACGTTGTTGTAGATGACCGCGGCCGCGCCGCCGCCGGCTTGGCAGTTGAGCACCTTCTCGGCGAACGTGTTGGTGCCGCGCTGGATCAGGCAGACCTTGCCGCTGGCGCCGGTGCAGGCGGCCGTGCCCGCGCCGCAGTCGAACAGCGCGCCCGACGCGTTGCCCGTGGGTGAGCCGTCCATCGCGGCCGTTGCGTAGACGGTGCCGGCGACGCTGAGCGATGCATCGCGGCCGGTGCCCATCGGCACCGTGGACAGCACCGACACGCCGGGGGCGGCGATCTCGACGTCCCTGTTGTACTGCGAGAAGGTCGCCCAGGCCTTGTTCTCGTCGAGCGCCGCGACCGACACCACGCTCGCGTAGCCGGCAGGGTAGGACACGCGCTTGTTGCCGTCGTTGCCGGCGGCGGCGATGGAGAGGATGCCGTTGGCGTAGTGCCTGTCGAACGCCGTCTTCTCGGTGCGGCTTTGCAGCGAGCCGCCGAGCGACATGCTGATGACGTTGGAGCCAGCCGCGGCGCACTTGTCGACGGCGGCGGTGAGCGTGGACGAATAGGCCCAGCCGTCGGCGCCGAACACCTTGATGATGTGCAGCTTGAGCTGCCTGTTCGGCGCGACGCCGACCACGCCGAGGCTGTTGTTGATCGCCGCGACAGTGCCGGCGACGTGGGTGCCGTGGCTGTTCTCGTCGGTGGACCACGAACCTGTGCCGGCATCGTCGTCGCCGTCCACGTCGTTGAGGGCGAGGTCTTCATGCGCCAGGTCGTAGCCGGAGTCGATGATGCAGACCTTGCGGTTGGACGCCGCCGAATCCGACAGCTGGTCGGCCTGGACCATCTTGATGCCGTAGGGCACGAGCTGGCCCGCTGCATAAGGGGGGCCCGAAGGCGACGTCAGCGCCAGCGCGTAACGCGGCACGTCCTGCTCGACGTACTCGACGTTCGGATTGCGGCGCAGCGCGGCGACGGCCGACGCCGAGAGATGGGCCGCGACGGCATCGTGGCGCGACAGGTCCACCGCGACGCGACCGGCGCTCGCGATGGCCGCGCGCGCGGTGCCGGCCGCGGCGCCGCTCTTGTACTTGACGATGTATCGGTCGGAACTCGGTTGGGCGGCCAGCAACGAGGCGGGCAGCGCAACGCCGGCCAGCGCGAGCAACAGGGCCGGGCGGTGGAAGCGGAAATTCATCGACAACTCCTGGTGAAGCAAAGGAAGAGGATGTGGTCTGCGGCGACGGGTGCTCGCGGCAAGGAGCGGCCACTGTGCAAGGGGGGCCGCCGGACGGTCAATGCGGCTAACCCTCAGCCACCCTTTCACCTCCCGCGTTCGCGGGGTGCCGAAAGGCACTTGCGGTCCTGGCGTCAGAATGCGGGTCGCCACCGGCTGCGCGATACAGCCGCTTACCACTGAACACCGAGAACCGCCCATGCACGAGCCGCCCGTCCAGGAACTACAGCACCGCACCTTCCTGGTGATGCTGGTGGCCGTCAGCGCCGCCTTTGCGTGGATCCTCTGGCCCTTGTTCGGTGCTGTCTTCTGGGCCGTCGTGCTGGCCATCCTTTTCGCGCCGTTTCAGCGGCGGCTGGCCTCCTCGATGCGCGGGCGGCACAACCTGGCGGCACTCGTGACGCTCGCGATCTGCCTGGTCGGCGTGCTGCTGCCGATGGCGCTCGTGATGAGTTCGCTGCTGCGCGAAGCGTCGCAGGTCTACGCCGACGTGCAGGCCAAGCGCATCGACGTGGGTGCGTTCTTCCAGCAGCTGTATGCCGCGCTGCCGGGCTGGGTGCTGGGACTGCTCGACCGCCTGGGCCTCGGCAACGTCGACGACGTGCAGGACAAGCTCTCCAGTGGCATCGGCCAGGCGAGCAAGGTCGTCGCCACGCAGGCGATGAACATCGGCCAGAACACTTTCGACTTCTTCGTCAGCCTGGCCGTCATGCTGTACGTGTTGTTCTTCCTGCTGCGCGACGGCCCGAGCCTGAAGCGCCGCGTGCTGCGTTCGATCCCGCTGGACGCGCAGCACAAGGAGCGGCTGTTCGGCACCTTCGCCACCGTGATCCGCGCCACCGTCAAGGGCAACGTGGTGGTGGCCATCGTGCAGGGCGCGCTGGGCGGCCTGATCCTCTGGTTCCTCGGCATCCAGGGGCCGTTCCTGTGGGGTGTGGTGATGGCCGTGCTGTCGCTGTTGCCTGCCGTCGGTGCCGCCATGGTGTGGGCGCCGATCGCCGTGTACCTGCTGCTCGCCGGGGCGATGTGGAAGGGCATCACGCTGATCGCCTTCGGCGTGCTCGTGATCGGCCTGGTCGACAACGTGCTGCGCCCCATCCTCGTCGGCAAGGACACGCGCATGCCCGACTACTTGGTCCTGGTGTCCACCCTCGGCGGCATTTCGCTGTTCGGCCTCAACGGCTTCGTCATCGGCCCGGTGATCGCGGCGATGTTCCTGGCCGTGTGGGCGCTGGTGTCCGAATCGAAGGCGGCCAGCCAAGTCTGAAGACTGCGCTCGGGTACGCCGTTTGCCGCTCAGGCGCAGCGGCTTGCACACCATGCGTACTTCTCTCACGACTTCGCTGTGGCGCGGCGCCCTCGCCGCGGTGCTGCTGTGCGTGGCAGCCGGTTGCAGCACCGGCAACCGGCGCATCGCGGCGCAGGTGGAGGTGATCGCGCCGCCGGTCGACCTGCCGGCGCCCGCGCCTTCGGCGGCCGAAACCGTGCCCTCGCCTGCGCCGGCCCCGGCTGCGGCACCGGTGCTCGCACCTTCACCTGCGCCGGAGAACGTGACGCCTGCCGCGGCGTCGCCGGTGCGTCAGCCGTCGCCCGCTGCAACCATACCCGCGCCCACACCCGCGCCCGCACCGGCGCCGTCAGCGGCGGCAGCCGGCTCCGCGGGGAGGCCCGCTGCGGAACTGCCGCGGGTGATCTACTTCGACGTGGACGCGTACAAGGTCGAGGATCGCTATCGCCCCGTGCTTCGCGCGCATGCGCAGCGGCTGCGCGCCATGCCGGGCCGCCAGCTGCTGATTCGCGCCTACACCGACCCGCAGGGGCCGGCGCAGTACAACGAGGCGCTGAGCAGCAAACGGGCGCAGACGGTGAAGAAGATGCTCATCGAGTTCGGCGCGCCGCCCGATCGGCTGCACGACGCCGGCGAAGGCGAACGGTCGCGCAGCTCGACGAGCGGCACCGGCGCGAGACACTGGACCGATCGCCGCGTCGAACTCATCTACCGCTGAGGGGTCACCGGCTCAAGCCGGCGGTGCCGCCACGAACTCGGGCAGGCGCTCGGCAGCTGTGGCGAACGCATCGAGCGCCGGATGCGCCGCACGCTCGACCACGCCTGGCAGCAGCATGTGCGTGAATTGCCACGCCACCGCACTCGTCACGCCGGCCTGGTCGATGCGCTCGCTGCTGCAGGCAAGCGGCCGGCGAGCGAATTCCTGCTCGAGTGCGGCGTAGGCCGCCTGCAGCTGCGACTGCACCCGATCGATCCATGGCTGGTGCTGCTTCTCGGCCGGGCGCAATGTGCGCTCATAGACCAGCTGCACGCTCTTCTCGCAGGCGGCGAGCGCGAGGCCGATCAGTCGCAAGGCATGTTGGCGTGCAGCGGTGTCTGCCGGCATCAGGCTGCGGCCACGCGGCGCGGCCAGCGTCTCGGCGTACTCGATGATGAGGCTCGAGTCCATCAGCACCTCGCCGTCGTCGCAGACGAGCGACGGTGCCTTGACGACCGGATTGATCTCGCGGAACTGCTCGAAGGTGCGGAATACCGAGATCGAGCGGTGCTCGAACGGAAGGCCGAGCAGGCGCAGCGAAATGGCGACGCGGCGCACGTAAGGGGAGTCGAGCATGCCAATCAGTTGCATGGGGTGTCTCTCCATTGCCTGGGTTGGGATCTCCTGATTCTCCGGTGTTCGGACTGCCTGGTTGCCGCCGGTGCGGGATCCGGCATGCGCCGCGCGGCAAACCGCCCCTATTCGAGAGACCCTGCCACGCCGGCCCCGACCGCCCTCAAATGCGGCACCAGCAACCCGATCTGCGCCCCCAGATCCCCCAGGCAGGCACGAGCCTGCGAAGGCTCGAAATGCTCCGCCTCCGCGATGTGCTGCAGCTGCTCGGCCAGGCTCGCCGCCGGCTGCGCCGCGAACGCGAGCAGCAGGCCCTTCATCGAATGCGCCCGCCGCGCCAGCGTCTTCACGTCGAAGCTGTCGATGGCGGCATGCATCGCCGACATCTCCTTCGGCAGCTCCTTGAGGAAGGGCTCGGCGATGATCTCCACCGTCTGCGGATCGGCCGTCTCCAAAGCTTCGCGGTAGGCCGCACTGCGCCCCGCCGCCGGCCGCTCGCGCGAGAGGTGGCGTTCCAGCGCGTGCAGCAGCTCGCTCGCGCGCAGCGGCTTGCTGAGGTAGTCGTCCATACCGGCGTCCAGGCACATGCGCCGGTCGGTTTCCATGGCGCTTGCGGTGAGCGCGACGATCGGCGTGCGCGATCGGGCGCGCAGCTGCTCTTCGAGGCGCATGCGTCGCGTGGCCTCGAGGCCGCTCATGCCGGGCATGTGCACGTCCATCAGCACGAGGTCGAAACGACGCTGCGCGTGCAGCGCCACCGCCTGCTGGCCGTCGGCGGCCACCGTCACCTCGTGGCCCCAGCGGTTGAGCAGCGTCACCGTGAGCAGCTCGTTGACGGCGTTGTCCTCGGCCAGCAGCACGTGCGCGCGCATGCCCGAGCGCGGCAGCAGGTCACGCGTGAGCAGGTCCGGCCGTTCGCTCGGCTGCAGCGCCGCGTCGGGTGCGAGCAGCTGGCGCATGGCGGCCTCGATCTCGCGCTGCGTCACCGGCTTGAGCAGGTAGGCCTGGATGCCGGCTTCGCGGCAGGCCTCGATCTCCCCGGGCAGGCCCGAGGACGTGAGCAGGATCACCGGCGGCGGCGCGGCCAGGTGCCTGCCCATCGCCTGCGCCACCTCGAAGCCGCTGCGGCCCGGCATGTTCAGGTCCAGCAGCACCACGTCGAAGGGCGCGCCCTGCGTGAGGCGCGCGAGGGCCGCGTCGGCGCCATCGGCGCATACGGCCTCGCAGCCCAGCTGCTGCAGCATGCGTTCGAAGATGCGCCGGTTGGTCGCGTTGTCGTCCACCACCAGCACGCGGCGGCCGGCGATGCTGTCGTGGCGCACCGGGCCGACGGGCTCGCCGTCGGTTTCGAAAGGCAGCTCGACGACGAACTCTGAACCGCGCCCGGGCATGCTGCTGAGGGCGATCGTGCCGCCCAGCAGGTCGCACAGACGCCGCGTGATCGTCAGGCCGAGCCCCGTGCCGCCGAAGCGTCGCGTGATGGAGCTGTCTTCCTGCGCGAAGGGCGCGAAGATCTGCGCCTGCTTCTCCACGGGAATCCCGACGCCGGTGTCGCGCACGCTGAAGCGCAGCCAGCGCAGCGTCTGCCCGGGCTGCACGTCGGAGTCGCTGACCCGAACGACGATCTCGCCCGCGGGCGTGAACTTGACCGCGTTGCTCAGCAGGTTGTTGAGGATCTGGCGCAGCCGGCCCGGGTCGCCCACCAGATGCGCGGGCAGGGCGGCATCGATGTCGAGCGCGAGCGCGACGCCGCGGGCGCTGGTCGCGGGCGTCATCGGGCGCAGCGTTTCCAGCAGCAGCCGGTCGAGGTCGAAGCTCACGTGCTCGACGCTGAGCTTGCCGGCTTCGATCTTCGAGAAGTCGAGGATGTCGTTGATGATTTCCAGCAGCGCGTTGGCCGACGACTTGACGATGCCGAGGTACTCGCGCTGCTCGCTGTCGAGCGCGCTGTCGAGCACGATGTCGGTCATGCCGATGATGCCGTTCATCGGCGTGCGGATCTCGTGGCTCATGTTGGCGAGGAACTCGCTCTTCATCCGGCTTGCGCTCTCGGCCGCATCCTTGGCCTGCATGAGTGCGCGATGAGCCTGCTTCTGGTCGCTGACGTCGATCAGCGTGCCCACGAGGCCGGTGATCTCGCCGGCGCTGTCGCGCAGCGCCGCCTTGTGTGCCACGAAGTAGACCTCGCGCCCGCTTCGCAGGCGGGCACGGAACTCGTAGGCGCTGCTCAGGCCCTGTTCGAGCACCAGCGCGTCCGTTTCGCCATGCCGCGGATCCGGGCGCGGTCCGTGCGACTGCTCCAGCGTGCGGCCGATCACCTGCTCGGGCGGCACGCCGAACATCTCGCAGTAGGCGCGGTTCACGCGCAGGTAGCGCCGGTCGCGGTCCTTCACGTAGATCGGGATCGGAATGCTCTCGACCAGCGTGTCGATGAAGGTCAGCTGCTCGGTGAGCTGGTCGGCGGCCCGCTTGCGCTCGGTGATGTCGTTGAGCGTGCCGCTGACGCCTTCGACGCGCCCGGCGAGATCGAACACCGGCTGGGCGTGGCCTTCCATCCAGACGAGCGTGCCGCCGGCGGTGACGAAGCGCATCTCGCAGCGCACGCTGTTGCGCCGAGCCGATATGAGGTCGAGCATCTGCGTGCTGCAGGCCGCCTGGTCGTCGGCGTGCATCACGTCGACCAGGCGGCGCCCGAGGCTCGATTCGATCGCGTAGCCGGTCGTCTGCTCCCCCGCCGCGTTGAGGAAGGTGAGTCGGCCGTCGAGCCCGGTGCGGAACACCGTCTCGCGCAGGCTGTTGACGACCGTGCGGTACTGCAGCTCCGAATGCGCCACCCGCTCGGCCATGCGATGGCGCTCGCTCACGTCGGTGCGGATGGTGATCACCTTGGCGATGCGCCCTGCGGCGTCGACGAACGGCACGGCGGTGGCTTGCACCCAGAACAACTCGCCGTTCTTGGCGCGGTTGCAGAATTCGCCGCGCCATACCTGGCCGCGGTGGATCACCTGCCACATCTGCTCGAAGTAGGCCGGCGGATGGAGCGCGGACGAGATCATCTCGTGGGTGCGGCCCACGAGCTCATCGCGGGTGTAGCCGCTGATGGCGCAGAAGCGCTCGTTGACGTCGGTGATGACGCCGTCGGTGTCGGTGACCGAGACGATGGCGTGGTCGTCGACCGCGCTCTTCAGGTGGCGCAGTTCGGCCTGTTCGCGATGCAGCTGTTCGACCAGCGCGGAGATCGATCGCGACAGCGTCTCCAGATCGCCGGCTTCGGGGCCGGCGTGCGTTGCCATCGGCGGCACCAGCGCGCGCATCGCGGCGATGGCCCGGTTGCGGCTCGCGAGGTCGTCGGCGAGCCGCGTGTTGCTCTCGATGAGTTCCTGCGAACTCAGCTCCAGGCTGCGGCTGCGCAGGTGCAGGTCGCGTTCGGCCTGCTCGTAGCTCGTGTTGATCTTGTCGAGCAAGCCATCGAGGGTGCCCAGCACCGCACGCAGCTGCGGGTCGAGCGCCGCACTGCCGGCCGCCTCTCGCGCGCTCGCCAGCAGCTGGGCAAGATCCTCGGGACCGGCGACGCCCCACAGGCGGCGCAGTTGGCGGCTCAGGGTGCGGTGCATCGCGTCAGCCGCCGAATCGGCTCGTTGCGCTCGTCATGTTTCGGTCAGCCAGGTGATCGTCATCGTCTGATTGTGCAGGCGGCAATCGCCTATGAACTCCGAGGCGCAGATCTCGCCGTAAGAATAGAAACCGGTCACCACCGCATCGGCGCCGAGCGCGCTCACCACGGCTTCGACTTCCTCGTCGACCCGATCGCCCATCACGAGCTTGCGTCCGACGCAGCTCACCAGCAGCGCCAGGGCCGGTCGGGCGTGGCCGCGGCTGAGCGGCTGCAGCTTCAGCGCCGCCTGCTCGGCGGCGTCGATCAGGCGTTCGGTCGACGAGTGCATCAGCTTCAGGTAACCGCCTTCGGGCACGTCGCCGGCCAGTGTCAGCGAGCCGGCCTCGTCGTCCACGCCGAGGATGGTTCGGATGATGCCGCTGCTGTGCCGGCTGTCGCGCAGCAGCTCGAAGGGGAACAGCAGGCCCGAGGCGGGCAGGTCGCGCGCGTAGTCGCCCAGGTAGCGCTTGTAGACGTTGAGCGCTCGTTCGCCGTCGAGTTCGTACAGCACGTTGTGCTCGCAGCGCGTGACGCGCCGCGCCGGACCGAACGGAACCCAGCCGCCGAAGCTGCTGTTGGCCACCGTCAGCGCGTCGCCGTACAGGCCGATGGCCACGAGCTGGTCGCTGGCGCTGCCGTGGTCGCCGAGCGTGAAGGTCTCGATGAAGGCGCCGTTGTCGCCCGCCAGCCCGCCGGAGACTCGGGCTGCCGCGGGCAGCGTCGATTGCAGCCCCTCGACCAGCGCGCTGCCGTTGATGTTCACGCCCGTGCCGAACACCAGCACGTGGCGCAGCCCGTCGCCGGGCAGTTTGGCGCCCAGGCGTGCGCCGGCGGCGAACGAGTCGGCCATGGCGGACAGCGTGGTGCAGGTGCCGCGCGCCTGTGCACGGTCGAACTTGATCGCCGTGACCGCCAGGCTGCCGTCGTGCACCTGCGCCTGCGCGATCTCTCCGGCGCCGCTGCAGCCCGCCAGCGCAGCGTCAGGCGACGCGGCGCGCAGGGCGGCATGCAGGGACGATCCCTTGAAGAAGGCGGGGTCGCCGAAACACAGCACGAGGTCGGGCGCCATCGCTCGCAGGCCGTCGAAGGCGCCGGCGGGCAGGCCGGCGCCGCTCAGATGCAGCTGCAGGGTCTTCATTTCAGTCGGGAAAGCGTGCGCGGATGGCCAGCACCTCGTCCCAGCCGGCGACGAAAGCATTCACGCAGTTCGGATCGAAGTGGCGGCCGCTGTGCTCCTCGATGTAGGCGCGCGACTCGGCCAGCGTCCAGGCCTTCTTGTAAGGGCGGTTGGAGTTGAGCGCGTCGAAGACGTCTGCCACCGCAACGATGCGTCCGCCCAGGGGGATCTCCTCGCCCTTGAGTCCGTGAGGGTAGCCGCTGCCGTCGAACTTCTCGTGGTGGGTCTCGGCGATCTCGCAGGCGAGCCGCAGCAGCGGCGAATCAGTGTCTGCGAGGATGCTGCCGCCGATCTCGGCATGGCGGTTCATCTCGACCTTTTCGTCGGCCGACAAGTGGCCGCGCTTGAGCAGAATGTGATCGGGCGTGCCGAGCTTGCCGACGTCGTGCATCGGCGCGGCCGTCAGCAGCGCCTCGGCATAGGACTCGGGCTGACCCAGCCGGCGCGCGATGATCGCCGCGTAGTGCGCCATGCGTGCGATGTGGCTGCCGGTC
>CAJPFZ010000214.1 GCA_905339355.1 Burkholderiaceae bacterium | reverse complement strand
TTTAGAAGAGCGGCCTAGAAATGGGCGGGCTTCTGGCCGATGTGATTACCGGCCGCTGCCGCGGGCAGCTTTATTACAGCCGAAGTGCCCTTGCCAGGCTCTGAAGAGAACTCGAGCGTGCCGCCGTGCTCCTTGACTATGGAATAGGATATCGACAGGCCGAGGCCGGTGCCGCCGCTGGTGAGCTTGGTCGTAAAGAAAGGCTCGGTTATCCTTTCGAGCACCTCCTTGCTCATGCCTGCCCCCTCGTCACTGACCTTTATGTTGACTGTCCCTGAAACGGAATCAATGTACGTCGCGACCTTGACGCCGCTCTTCCTGTCCGGCAGCGACTGAAGCGCGTTCAGGAGCAGGTTTATGACGACCTGCTCTATTCTCTGCATGCTCCCCTTGACTGCCGGGAGCCCCTCGGCGCAGCTTGCCTCGAAGTTGTCGGTGTGCTTGTCTATCTGGTTGCCGAGGAGCGCGCAGGCCGCCGAGACCGCCCTGTTCACGTCGACGGAGCCCTCTAGTCCGTCCCTGTCGTTGCGCGAGAAGTCTTTGAGCATCTCGACGATGCTCTTTATCCTCCTCGACCCTTCGGTCATCCCCGCAAGAAGCTCCGGCATAAGCTCTCTCATCTCGGCGTACGGCATGCCGCCCACCGGAAAGCTCCCCCGCTCCCTCATGCGCTCGTCAAGCAGCGCCGAGGCGTCTTTCCAGGCATCCGATATGAGCCCCGCGTTGAACATGATGAAGTTGTTCGGGTTGTTTATCTCGTGGGCAACGCCCGAGGCGAGCGTCCCGATGGATGTCATCTTGTTGGCCTGTATGAGCCTTGCCTGGTTGACCCTGGCCTCCCTCTCAAGCCTCAGCCTTTCTGTCTGGTCGCGCAGCGTGCATATGAAAGAGTCCCCCAAGCCTGCTCCGAGCTTTATGACCTGTCCGCTGAGCGAAGCGGTCATCACTTCTCCGCTCTTTTTTCTTATGTCCACGGACTCCTTTGTCAGGGCCGTGCCTTTGCCGAGCGAGCCTGCCTCTTCTTTGAGCCTGCCGAGCTCTTCGGCCCCCATGAAAAGCATGGGGCCGCCTCTTATTATTTCCTCGAGGCTGCGGCACAGCAGGTCCTCGGCGGCCGAATTGACGTCGATGATGTCGAAGCCCTCCAGCCTGAATATCAGCTGCGCGTCCTGGCTCTGCTCGAATATGAGCCTGAACCTCTCCTCGCTCTCCCTCAATGCCTGCTCTCCGGCCTTCCTTTCGGTTATGTCCTGCATGGTGCCCATGAGGACGGCAGACCCGGGGAGGGCGCGGCACGTTTTCACGATGCAGCTCATTGACCTCGTCTCTCCCCTGCCGTTCACGACACTGCAGTCGAACGGCGTGCTTTCATGCTCCTCCACCGGATCCAGAAAGAGCCTTACCCTGCTCCGGTCGTCTCCGTGCATCATCCCGAGAAAAGCGTCCACAGACAAGCGGGAGAGCTCATCCGGTACCATGAGCATGCGGCACAGCTCTGCGGAAAGGACCATCTCGCCTTCCCCGTTTATCTCGAAGCTTCCGAGGCAGGCTAATGCCTGCGCTTCCCTCAGTTTCTCTCCCGTCTCTTCCACCTTGTTACGGGCCTGCTCCATGCTCTCGGCCATACTGTCGAAAGCCCGCCCGATTACGGCGACCTCGTTTCCGCCGGAAAAGCCGGTCCTGGCCGTAAGGTCGCCGGAAGCGAGCCTCTCGGCCGCGCGGCGCAGGAGCATTATAGGCCTTGCAAGCCAGACAGAGAGCATGAGCCATATCACGAAAGCGACGAGCCCGAGGGCCAGCACGAGGAGCAGTATCTGGCGCTCGAGGTATATCCGCATGGCTGCCTTCTTCACGCTCATGTCGTGGGCGATTACGAAAACGCCCACCCTCGAAGGCCTGAGTTCGTGCTCGAAAGAACCGAGGGTCACCGGGGCGTAACCCGTAGCGCCATGTCCTGTTCCGGATGTGCCGACCGACGGCGCAAGCCGCTCTTTCACCTCGGAGAGCTCTTTCCCGAGAACTCCCGGGTAGGCATCGACCGCCCTTTTACCGATCATCCCGAGCCGCGTTGAGGCTATTACGATGCCGTTATCGTCCACGATGAACGCGAACTCA
>CAJPFZ010000213.1 GCA_905339355.1 Burkholderiaceae bacterium | reverse complement strand
AGCTGCTACCTCGGCGAACGCGATCAGCGCCACGAGTGGGGCTATGGCTGCGGCCAATGCCCCGCTTGCGCGCTGCGCGCGCGCGGCTACAAGGCCTGGCGCGCGCATGGCGCGGGGCCGTTCGCCGACACCGAGCCCGCCGCTGTCTGATCCGCGCCGCGTGGTCAGGCGCGGGCCAGCCAGGGCGCGAATGCGCGCTGGCCCGACGGCGTGATGTGCAAGGCGCGCGAGTCCTTCACGCGGCGCAGCCAGTCGTGGGCGAGGCTGTGTTCGAGCAAGGCCACCGCCAGGCTGCCGGCCAGGTGGTCGCGCCGCTCGGACCAATCGAGGCAAGGGTAGGCAAACCGCCGCGCTGCCGATGCGGCGTGCCGCTGCGGCAACGCGATGCCGATCGCCGCCAGTTCGTCGCGGCCCGCGTCGCTCAGCACGAAATGGCCTTCGTGCGGCAGCAAGGTGCCACGCGCGAGCAGACCTTCGAACAGGCCCACGCCGAGTTCGCCGGCCAGATGGCCGTAGCAGGTCCGTGCCGTCTTCAAAGGTTTGTAGTGTCCGCGTGCCCACTTGTCGGGCTGTGCATTGCGCTCGGCCACCAGCGACAAGGCCTCCAGCGCATGCGCAATGTCGCCGTCGGCCAGGCGAACGTAGCGGTGCCGGCCCTGGGTGCGCACCACCACCAGCTCGGCCTCGAGCAGCTTGGCCACGTGGCTGCTCGCCGTCTGCGCCGTCACGCCGGCGGCGGCGGCCAGTTCGCCGGCGGCAAGGTACTGCCCGCCCATCAGCGCCGCGAGCATGCGCGCGCGGGTCGGGTCGCCGATGACGGCGGCGATCTTCGCGAAACGCGGTTCGGGTCCGCTCATGACGTGCCTCCGGATGACATGCACAGGCCTCGAGAAGGCGTGAACGATAACCGGCGCGCGCGCCGTCGAACGCACCGCCCGATGTGCCGATCGTCGCCGATTGGATGCCGTTGATGCTTCGGGTTGCATCGAAGCGTCGGCGCGCTCTTGTAGAGTCGCGTCCCATGAGATGTGTGAAGCCGAGGATGCACCAGTGACCACGCCGCAAGTCGCCGGCTGGGCCGTCGCCGCCGTGTTGCTGTTCTGGGCCGTCGGCGCGTACAACCGCCTCGTGAGCCTGCGCAACGACATCTCCAGGGCTTTCGTGCCGGTCGATGCGCAAATCCGCCAGCGCCACCTGCTGCTTGAGCAGTGGGTGGATGGATTGCGCCCGCTGCTCGAACACGAGCCCGCTGCCCTCGACGCGGTGATCGCCGCCTGCGGCCAGTTGCAGGCGGCCTGCGACGTGGTGCGCAGCCGGCCCAGCGCCGCGCGCCCCATGGCGAGCCTTCGCCTGGCCGAAGAAACGCTGGCCGAAGCGCGCTCTCGCCTGAAGGCGGAGCTGCCGGCACGGCCCGAGATGCTGGCCGGCCTCGGCGTGTCGGTGCTGGGCGAGGAACTCGCCGCCGCCGACAGCACGCTCGGCTTCGCGCGCCGCCAGTTCAACGAAGCCACGCAGAACTACAACGATGCGCTGGACCAGTTCCCGACCTGGGTCATTGCCGGGGTGTTTCGCTTCCGCGGTGCCGGCACGCTGTGAACGACCACGAGGCGCAGCTCGAGCGAGAGGCGCTGTCACGCCTGTCGCGGGTGCAGGGCCCGGCGGAACTGCATGCGGCCATCCTCGCGCTGATCACGCCGGTCGACAGCGTGCCATCGTTCGTCGCGTGGACGACGGAGACGCAGGACACCCCCACCGCCGCGGTGCTGCGCCAGGACGTGACCGCGCTGTCCGACGCGGCGCGCCTGCCCTGCCTCGAGGCGCTGCTCGACCGCATGCGCACGCAAGCGAAGGTGGACCGCCGCACGCTGCTCGAATCGACGCGCCGCGTGGTGGCGGCGTTTTCGCCGCTGCGCCCGATCGACCGGCTGCACTGGCTGCTGATGCGACGCCGCCTCGGCGAGAAGCCGCCGGTGGCCGCGCTGCCCGAAGAGCACAACGACCTGGCGGGGCTGCCGGGCATGACGATCATGCGCATCGCAAGCGTCGCGGCCTATCTCTCCCGCATGGTGCCGGGTGCCGATCCGGCGGCAGGGCGCAGCTGGTACCTCACGACGATGTCGGCCCTCGTCGACCCGGAGAGCGTGCCGCCGTGCCTGCCGCCCGACGGCGATGCGCTCGCGCGTGCGCTGCTCGACATCGAGGCGCTGCCGTGGATGCTGCGCCCGGTGCTGCTGCGGGGTTGGGTCAGTGCCGCACTGGGCACCAGCCAGCGCGCGCGGCTGTGGCCGACAGCCGCCGATGCGCTGCGCATGGTCGCCGTTCTTCTGGATTCGCCGCTGCCGCCCGAACTCGCGCGCCACTACATGGAGCTCGATTGGGCAACTCGGCGATGAAGCAGTGCACGGCGGGCACCGGCCAGATTGCTCGCCACAGCATTCATCGCGCGTTTGCCTTCCTGCGTTCGCACGCTCGCGCGTCCTCGTGATGCGCTGCTGCAGCGCAGCAGTGCATATGTCACCCCAGCGTTGCGTTCGCGCAAACCCTCGGCGCTGCGTGCAACTACAGCGGTAGCATCATTCCGCCCGTATGCGTTACACCCGTTCGCCGGCCCACGAGGCTGCGTGCGATGAAAGGGGGAGTTTTGCAGCCGACCGATATCCGCGACCCCGACTACTTTCATAGAGTGGTCGATTGCCAGTGGGCGTGCCCGGCCCACACGCCCGTGCCGGAGTACATCCGGCTGATCGCGGCGGGGCGCTACACCGACGCCTATCTGGTGAACTGGGAATCCAACGTGTTTCCCGGCATTCTCGGACGCACTTGCGACCGGCCCTGCGAACCGGCATGCCGGCGCGGGCGGGTCGAAGAGGCGCAGATGGCCAAGCCCGAACCGGTGGCGATCTGCCGGCTCAAGCGCGTGACCGCCGACTTCAAGGACGATGGCGTCGAGCAGCGCATGCCGCGCCCGGTGCTGAAGAAAAACGGCAAGCGCATCGCCTGCATCGGCGGCGGGCCGGCGTCGCTGACGGTGGCGCGCGACCTCGCGCCGCTCGGTTACCAGGTGACGATCTTCGACGCCGACGCCAAGGCCGGCGGCATGATCCGCTCGCAGATCCCGCGCTTTCGGCTGCCCGAGGAGGTGATCGACGAAGAGACCGGCTATGTGCTGCGGCTCGGTGTCGACTTTCGCGGCGGCGTGCGCATCGAGTCGATGCAGCAGCTGTTGGCGGAAAACTGGGACGCGGTCTTCGTGGGTTCGGGTGCGCCGCGCGGGCGTGACCTCTCGGTGCCGGGCCGGCGCGAAGCCGCTTCGCAGATCCACATCGGCATCGACTGGCTCGCCTCGGTGTCGTTCGGCCACGTCACGCACATCGGCAAACGCGTCATCGTGCTCGGCGGCGGCAACACCGCGATGGACTGCTGCCGCACCGCCAGGCGCCTCGGCGGCGAAGACGTGAAGGTGATCGTGCGTTCGCCGTTCGAGGAGATGAAGGCCTCGCCCTGGGAGAAGGAGGATGCCATCCACGAAGGCATCCCGATCCTCGACTGCCTGGTGCCCAAGGCCTTCGTGCACGACGGCGGCAAGCTGACGGGCATGCGCTTCGAGAAGGTCAAGGCCGTGCGCGACGAGCGCGGCCGCCGCCAGCTCGTGCCCACCGGCGAGCCCGAGCAGGAGTTCGAGTGCGATGAGGTGCTGGTCGCGGTCGGACAGGAGAACGCCTTCCCGTGGATCGAGCGGCACATCGGCATCGCGTTCGACGAGGGCGGCATGCCGGTGCTCGACGCGAACACGCTGCAATCGAGCCGGCCCGACGTGTTCTTCGGCGGCGACGCCGCGCTCGGGCCCAAGAACATCATCTGGGCGGTGGCGCAGGGCCATGCGGCGGCGATCTCGATCGACAAGTTCCTGCACGGCGAAGACGTGAAGCAGCGGCCCGCGCCCGGCGTGACGCTGGTGTCGCAGAAGATGGGCATCCACGAGTGGAGCTACGACAACGCGGTGGCCCCGGAAGCGCGCCACAAGGTGCCGTGGCGCGACGTGAACCAGGTGCTGAAGAACATCAAGGTCGAGGTCGAGCTGGGTTTCGACGTGGCGACGGCCTGGAAGGAAGCGCAGCGCTGCCTCAACTGCGACGTGCAGACGGTGTTCTCGACCGGCCAGTGCATCGAGTGCGACGCCTGCGTCGACATCTGTCCGACCGACTGCATCACCTTCACGCTCAACGGCGAGGAGTCCGATCTGAGAACCCGCCTGCGCGCCCCGGCGCGCCACGCCGACCAGGCGCTGTACGTGTCCGACAAGTTGAAGACCGGCCGCGTGATGGTGAAGGACGAAGACGTCTGCCTGCATTGCGGCCTGTGCGCCGAGCGCTGCCCGACGGGGGCGTGGGACATGCAGAAGTTCGGCATCGCGCAGACCCGCGCCGGGCGCGGCTGCCGCAGCCATCCGCCCATTGAACGCAAGGTCGCCTAGGATGAAACAGCCCGCACGCTCGCTTCGCTCGCTGCCCCCCGAGGGGGCGCGTCAGTACCTTCGGACGGCCGGGCGGTTCTGACATGGACCAAGCCGTGGTCAAGAAACGCATCCAGTCGGTCAACGACTTCGTCGTCAAGTTCGCCAACGTCAACGGCTCGGGCTCGGCCTCGGCCAACGAGCTGTTCGCGCGCAGTCTGCTGCGCATGGGCGTGCCGGTCAGTCCGCGCAACATCTTCCCGTCCAACATCCAGGGCCTGCCGACCTGGTACGAGGTGCGCGTCACCGAACGCGGCTACCTCGGCCGGCGCGGCGGCGTCGACCTGATGGTCGCGATGAATCCGCAGACCTGGGACAAGGACATGGCCGAGATCGAGCCCGGCGGCTACGTGCTGTACGACAGCAGCAAGCCGCTGCCGGCCTCGATGTTCCGCGCAGACGTGAATCCGATCGGCGTGCCGCTGTCGGAGATGTGCGCCACGCGCTACACGGATGCGCGCGAGCGGCAGCTCCTGAAGAACATCGTCTACGTGGGCGTGCTCGCGTCGCTGCTGGGCATCGAGCCCGAGGTGATCGCCACACTGCTCGGCGAGCAGTACAAGGGCAAGGCGAAGCTGATCGAGCCCAACCTCGACGCCTTCATGATGGGCCTGCACCACGGGCGCGACGTGCTCGACGACGTGATCGCGCTGAAGATCGAGCGGCGCGACGCGGTCGGGCGGCGCATCTTCATGGAAGGCAATGCCGCGGCGGCGCTCGGCTGCGTATACGGCGGCGCGACAGTCTGCGCGTGGTACCCGATCACGCCTTCGTCGTCGGTCGCCGAGGCGTTCCAGAAGTACTGCAGCAAGCTGCGCGTCGACAAGGCGACGGGACAGAACAAGTTCGCGATCGTGCAGGCCGAAGACGAGATCGCCTCGATCGGCATGGTGATCGGCGCCGGCTGGAACGGCGCGCGCGCCTTCACCGCGACCTCGGGCCCGGGGGTGTCGCTGATGACCGAGTTCATCGGGCTCGCCTACTTCGCGGAGATCCCTGCGACCGTCATCAACGTGCAGCGCGGCGGGCCCTCGACCGGCATGCCCACGCGCACGCAGCAGGCCGACTTGCTGAGCAGCGCCTATGCGTCGCACGGCGACACCAAGCACGTGCTGCTGTTCCCCGAAGACCCGCGCGAGTGTTTCGAGTTCGCCGCCGCCTCGCTCGATCTCGCGGACCGGCTGCAAACGCCGATCTTTCTGATGACCGACCTCGACATCGGCATGAACCACCGGCTGTGCGAGCCGCTCGAATGGGACGACTCGCGCCGCTACGACCGCGGCAAGGTGATGTCGCGCGAGGAACTCGACGGTGGGCGCGACTTCGGCCGCTACCTCGACGTGGACGGCGACGGCATTCCCTACCGCACGCTGCCCGGCACGCACCCCGAGCGCGGCGCGTATTTCACGCGCGGCACCACGCGCGATGCCTACGCACGCTACTCCGAGGCGGGGCCCGACTATGTGTACAACGTCGAGCGGCTGCTGAAGAAGTTCGAGACCGCCAAGGCGCTGGTTCCGCAGCCTGTGCTGCGCCGCGCCGCCAAGCCCACACGCCACGGCGTCATCTACTTCGGCTCGACCAGCCCGTCGATGCTCGAGGCGTTCGACACCCTGCAGGCGCGCGGGCTGCATGTCGACCTGCTGCGCGTGCGCGCCTTTCCGTTCAGCGACGCGGTGGACCGTTTCGTCGAGGAGCACGACACGGTATTCGTGGTGGAGCAGAACCGCGACGCCCAGCTGCGCACGATGCTGATCACCGAGCAGGAGATCGACCCCGCGCAGCTGGTGCCGGTGCTGCACTTCGACGGCACGCCGATCACGGCGCGCTTCATCACCGATGCGATCGCCAAACGCATGCAGGGCGCCAAGGTCACGCCGATCAAGGGAGGGCTGGTCGCATGAGCCGCCGGGCCGCTCCCAAGGCGAATGCCGCAGCGCGCAGCGCGGAGGTTTCCCAATGACGTACATCACCAAACCCAAACTGCACCACCCGACGCTGCCGAAGAACGCGCTCGGCTTCACACGCCGCGACTACGAAGGCAAGATCTCCACGCTGTGCGCCGGCTGCGGCCACGACTCCATCTCGGCGGCGCTGATCCAGGCCTGCTGGGAGCTCGAGATCGAGCCGCACCGCGTCGCCAAGCTGTCGGGCATCGGCTGCTCGTCGAAGACGCCCGACTACTTCCTCGGCAATTCGCACGGCTTCAACACCGTGCACGGCCGCATGCCTTCGGTGCTGACCGGCGCCAACCTCGCCAACCGCGAGCTGCTGTACCTCGGCGTCTCGGGCGACGGCGACTCGGCCTCGATCGGCCTCGGCCAGTTCGCTCATGCGATGCGGCGCGGCGTCGACATGACCTACATCGTCGAGAACAACGGCGTCTATGGCCTCACCAAGGGCCAGTTCTCGGCCACGGCCGACCAGGGCAGCAAGTCGAAGAAGGGCGCGATCAACTCCGACACGCCGATCGACCTCGTGTCGCTCGCGCTGCAGCTCGGCGCGAGCTATGTCGCGCGCAGCTTCTCGGGCGACAAGGAGCAGCTGGTGCCGCTCATGAAGGGTGCGCTGCGCCACCGCGGCGCCGCCTTCATCGACGTGGTGAGCCCCTGCGTGGCGTTCAATAACCACGCCGGCAGCACCAAGAGCTACGACTATGTTCGCGCCCACAACGAGGCGGTGAACCGGCTCGACTTCATGCCGCGACGCGACGCCATCACGGCCTCGTACTCGCCCGGCGAGATCATCGAGGTGACCCAGCACGACGGCAGCGTGCTGCGCCTGCGCAAGCTGGCGGTCGGCTACGACCCGGGCGACCGCCTGGCGGCGATGAGCCACATCGCAGCGCATGAAGCGCGCGGCGAAATCCTCACGGGGTTGCTGTATGTCGACGGCAGTGCCGACGACCTGCACGGGCACCTCAAGACCGTCAAGCAGCCGCTCAACCAGCTCGGCGAAGCTCAGCTGTGCCCGGGGGCGGGCGTGCTCGCGGCGATCAACGCGGAACTCGCCTGATCGACGCGCAGTACGTCATCCTGGCGAACGCCGGGGATGACAGCGCTTTTCAGCCCGGGCAGGCGATCACGGCCGTCGCCACCAGCTCGTCGAACAATGCCAGCACCGCGTTGGCGCTCATGCCGAACGGGTCGAGCTGTGCGCGCTCGGAGTACTTCAGCAAGATGCCGGGGTTGAGCCGCGACAGGTTGGCCTGCCCCATCGCCCAGCCGGCGAAACGCCGCTCGGCGAGTTCGTCGTAGCTCAGCAGCGTCACGTGGTGATGGCGCTCGTCGCAGACGATGCGCTTGTACAGCGCGTTGATCGCGTCGCGGCCACCCTCGATCAGCTGCAGGAAGATGCCGTCCGAGTAGACCAGCACGCCGGTGATGCCGGCATGGGCGTTGTAGCTGCGCGCACCCTTCATCAGGGTGGCGAGTTCCTCCGCGTTCATCGGCGCGGCGGCCCGGCTTGCATAGATGAGTCGCACCAGCATGGCCGTCTCCTAGCTGTTCTTCTTGCTGAGCAGCGAGAGAAACTCGCGCCGCAGGTTGGCGTCTTTCAGGAAGGCGCCGCGCATCACGCTGTTGGTCATCATCGACTCGTCGTCCTTGACGCCACGCCAGTGCATGCAGAAGTGGTCGGCTTCCATGACGATCGCGAGGCCATCGGGCTTGACCCGCTCCTGCAGCTCGTTGGCGAGCATCGTCACCGCCTCTTCCTGGATCTGCGGCCGGCTCATGATCCAGTCGCAGATGCGTGCGTACTTCGACAAGCCGATCAGGTTGGAGTGTTCGTTGGGCAAGACGCCGATCCACACCTTGCCGAGGATCGGGCACAGGTGGTGCGAGCAGGCGCTGCGCACCTTGACCGGGCCGACGATCATCAGCTCGTTCAGGCGCGAGAAGTTCGGGAACTCCGTCACCGAGGGCATCGCGACGTAGCGGCCCTTGAACACCTCGTGGATGAACATCTTGGCCACACGCGAGGCGGTGTCATTGGTGTTGTGGTCGCTGTCGGTGTCGATCACCAGCGACTTGAGCACGTCGTGCATCTTGGCCTCGACCTCGGCCTTCAACTCCGCGAGCTCGCCGTCCTTGATGAAGCCGGCAATGTTGTCGTTGGCGTGGTAGCGGCAATTGGCATCGACCAGCCGGTAGCGAATGCGCTCGGACGCGGGCAGGCCGGCGAGTTCGTCTTCGTTCTTGAACAGGGCGTTGGAGGTTTCTCTGAGCATGGCCAGCTCCCGGACGGCGGGGTGAAAGCGTAACAGGCGGCACGATTCGATGCCGCGGTGTGGCCTAGACTCGCCGCGGTGACGCCCTCTCCCACCCTGTCTTTGCCCCTCGCACGGCTGCTGCAGCACGCCGCCGACGCCGTGCAGGCGGTGCGGGCCGGCCAGTCGCTCAACGATGCGCTCGCTCGCTGCCCCGCCGAAGCGCGACCCGGCACCCAGGCGCTGAGTTTCCACGTGCTGCGCTGGCTCGGCAGCGCGCAAGCAGCGCGTGCGCTGCTGGTGCCCAAGACCCCGCCGCCCGCCGTCGACGCGCTGCTGCTCAGCGCGCTTGCGCTGCTGTGGCCGAGCGGCGAGCCGGCCCCCTACACCGAGCACACGCTCGTCGACCAGGCGGTGACGGCGGTGCGCCAGCGGGCCCGCGCCAGCGCGCCGTTCGTCAACGCGGTGCTGCGGCGCTTCCTGCGCGAGCGAGAGGCCATCGTGGCGGCGGCTCTGCGCGACCCGGTCGGGCAGCTCAACCACCCGGCCTGGTGGGTCGACCGGCTGCGCCGCGACTGGCCCGATCACTGGCAGGCCCTGCTTGCCGCCAACAACCGGCGGCCGCCGATGACACTGCGGGTGAACGCGCGCCGCACGACGGCCGCCGCCTATGTGGAGCGCTTGGCCGCCGCCGGCATTGCGGCCCACGCGACCGGTGGCCCGACAGTGCTGCTCGACACGCCGGTGCCGGTGACGCGCCTGCCCGGCTTTGCCGAGGGCGACGCCTCGGTGCAGGACGCCGCCGCGCAGTTGGCCGCGCCGCTGCTGGCCGCTTCGGATCAGGATGCAGCGGCCGCGTGGCGCCTGGCGGCGGGCGCCCGTGTGCTCGACGCCTGCGCCGCCCCCGGC
>CAJPFZ010000212.1 GCA_905339355.1 Burkholderiaceae bacterium | reverse complement strand
GCCTCGAGCCGCGTGGCCTCGGCGGCCATCAGCTGTTCCGCCGTCTTCGAGCCGCGCGGTTCGGCCTTGACCGCCTTCAGCTCCAGACGGAGTTCGGGCGGGAAGCGTTTGGCGAAGTCGTCGTAGGCGGCGTCGGCCCAGGCTGGTTGACGTTGTCCAACGGCGACCAGCAGCAGCTTCACGCGCGTGACTTGCTCTTCGTGGGGGCCTTCTTCGCGGGTGCCTTCTTTGCCGGCGCCTTCTTGGCAGGCGCCTTCTTCGCGGCCGCGCTCTTCACACCGACGGTGCGGGTGACGCCGGCCCGGGCAGGCGTCTTCTTCGCCGGAGCTTTCTTCGCTACCGTCTTCTTCGCCGCTGTCTTCTTCGCCGTCGGCGACGCCTTTGCCGGCGCTCCTTTTGCAGCCGTCTTCTTCGCAGGCGTCTTCGCAGCTGTCTTCTTCGCCGGCGCCGCCGCATCGTCGTCGTTCGACGCCTTCACGAGCCGCATCGGCTTGTCGTCGAGCTTCATCTTGACCGGCTTGTCGCCCCAGATCTCTTCGAGATGGTAGTAGTCGCGGATGGCCGGCTGCATCAGGTGCACCACCGCGGCGCCGCAGTCGACGATGATCCATTCGCCGTTGTCTTCACCCTCGGTACGCATCACCGGGAAGCCCCGGGTCTTGACCGCGTCGCGCACGCTGGAGGCGAGTGCCTTGGTCTGCCGGTTGCTGGTGCCCGAGGCAATGATCACGCGCTCGAAAAGCGGCGAGAGGTGCTCGGTATTGAAGACCACGATGTTCTGGCCCTTCACGTCTTCCAGACCATCGACGATGGCGCGTTGCAGTTTACGGATGTCCATTCAGCTCCTGGGGGTGGCCTCGGTAGAGGTGGTGTCGGTCAATATAGCGCGCGACCGCGTCGGGCACCATGTCGGTGTAATCCCGCCCGGCGGCGATGCGTTCACGGATCTCGGTGGCAGACACCGCCAGTGGTGGCAGAGGCACCACCTGCATGCGGTGTGGCGCGGCCGCCACCAGTTCACTCGGCGCGGGCTCGATGCCGGCCCGGGCGGCCACGGCGAGGGTCACGCGGCGCAGCAGCTCGGGCCAGTCGTGCCAGGTGTGCAGGTTGGCGTACTGGTCCTGCCCCAGCACGAGGAACCACTCGGCCTGCTCGCCCGCCTGCAGCTCGCGCAGCGTGTCCACGGTGTAGCTCGCGCCGCTGCGCCGCAGCTCGCGGTCGTCGAGCACGAAGCGCGGCTCGCCTTCGATCGCCAGCCGGACCATCGCTTCGCGGTCCGCGGCGCTTGCCAGCCGCCGCGTCTTCTGCCACGGATCGCCGGCCGGCAGCCAGCGCAGTTCATCGAGCTGCAGGTGCTCGAGCGCCGCATGCGCGAGCGCGAGGTGGGCGTGGTGCGGCGGGTCGAAGCTGCCGCCGAGCAGGCCGATGCGTTTCATGGCCCGAGCATCGAAGCGTCGCTCCGGCGAAGGCCGGGGCCCACTTGGACTTGCGCATCGGCATGGACCCCGGCTTTCGCCGGGGTGACGTGTGCTGTCGTCAAGGCGTCTCACTCGCCCAGTCGCGCGGCCGCAGGAAGTCGCTGTACAGCCGCGACTCCGGCGTGCCGGGTTCGGGCTGCCAGTTGTAGCGCCACTTCACGATCGGCGGCATGGACATCAGGATCGATTCGGTGCGCCCGCCCGACTGCAGGCCGAACAGGGTGCCGCGGTCCCACACCAGGTTGAACTCGACGTAGCGGCCGCGGCGGTAGGCCTGGAAGTCGCGCTCGCGCTCGCCGTAGGGCAGGGTGCGCCGGCGTTCGGCGAGGGGCAGGTATGCCGGCAGGAAGGCGTTGCCGACCGCCTGCGTCAGGCCGAAGCAGCGCTCGAGACCGCCTTCGCTCAGATCGTCGAAGAAGATGCCGCCGACGCCGCGCGGCTCGTTGCGATGCCTGAGGAAGAAATACTCGTCGCACCACTTCTTGTAGCGGGCATGAACCTCCGCGCCGAAGGGCGCCAGCGCCTGCTTGCAGGTGGCGTGGAAATGGCGGGCGTCCTCCTCGAAGCCGTAATAGGGCGTGAGGTCCATGCCGCCGCCGAACCACCAGACCGGCTCCTCGCCGTCCTTGCGCGCGACGAAGCAGCGGACGTTCATGTGCGCGGTCGGGCAGTAGGGATTGCGCGGATGCAGCACCAGCGAGACGCCCATCGCCTCCCAGGCGCGCCCGGCCAGCGCCGGCCGGGCGGCGCTGGCCGAGGGCGGCAGGTGGCTGCCGGTGACGTGGGAGAAATTGACGCCGCCGCGCTCGAAGAATTCGCCTTCCTCGATCAGGCGGGTGATGCCGCCGCCGCCTTCCGGGCGCTGCCAGCTGTCGGTGCGGAAATCCTTGCCGTCGAAGGCGGCCAGTTCGGCGACGATGCGCGCCTGCAGGCCGGTGAAATAGGCGAGAAGGGCGGCGGTATCCATCGCGGGCGGCGGTGCGATGGCCGCCTAGCGCCGAATGGCGCGGTGTCCTATATCGCGCCGCATCTGCATGCCGTCGAACTCGATCTGCTCGGCGATGTCGTAGGCGCGCATCTGCGCTGCCCTGACGTTGCTGCCCAGCGCGGTGACGCAGAGCACGCGTCCGCCGGCGGTGACGACGTCCCTGCCGGAGAGCGCGGTACCGGCATGGAAGACGTGGTAGTCGTCCCCTGCCGGGGGCAGGCCGTGGATGGTGTCGCCATTGCGCGGCGCTTCCGGATAACCGGCTGCCGCGATGACCACGCCGAGGGCGACGCGGCGGTCCCACTCCGCCTCGATGTTCTTCAGGCGGCAATGGATGGCCGCCTCGACGAGGTCGACCAGGTCGCTCTTCAGCCGCAGCATGATCGGCTGCGTTTCCGGATCGCCCATGCGGCAGTTGAATTCCAGC
>CAJPFZ010000211.1 GCA_905339355.1 Burkholderiaceae bacterium | reverse complement strand
CAGCGCTACGCCCGCTCGGGCTTCAAGCGGCAGCCGACGGAACATCTGGATGCCGCTCTGCGTCTGATGGTGGCTTGACGCTTCACGGATCCGAATGGCCGCCCAGGTCTCGGTCGGCGGACATACGCTGACCCTGCTGCCACAGAAGGCAGCCTTCCTCGATGATTTCCGCACGCTGCTGGTGGCCGACGCCCATATCGGCAAGGCGGTGTCGTTCCGTTCCTTCGGCGTGCCGGTGCCGCGCGGCACGACCAGCGAGACACTGAACCTGCTCAGCGCACTGGTCGAGCGAACCGGTGCGGTGCGCATCGTCTTCCTCGGCGACTTCCTGCATTCGCGCCGTGCGCGCGCCGCCTCGACGCTGGACGCCGTGGCGCGCTGGCGCCAGCAGCATGCAGGGCTCGCGCTGACGCTGGTGCGGGGCAATCACGACGACCGCGCCGGCGATCCACCGGCCCATCTCGGCTTCCACGTGGTCGACGAACCGCTGGCCGTCGGCGGTCTCGCGCTGTGCCACCACCCGGTGGCGCACGACGGCTTCTATTCGCTGGCCGGCCACTTGCATCCCTGCGTGACCCTGGGCGGCCGCGCGTTCGACACCCTGCGCCTGCCGTGCTTTCATTTCGGCACCCGTGTGGGCGTGCTGCCGGCCTTCGGCAGCTTCACCGGCATGCACCCGATCCGGCCAGCAGAGGGCGACCGGGTCTTTGCCGTCGCCGACGACCAGGTCGCCGAAGTTTGAAGTCAATCCGCATGCGCGTGGACATCGTCGTCCCGGCGAACGCCCCCCGGGCGCAACCCATAAACTCCCGGCCATGGCCGAATACGATTCGCTGATCTCCCGTGCCGAGGCGCTGATGACACGCCTCGAAGCGGTGCGTCCGCACCCGCTCGCGGCGCCCGACTGGAGCGCGTCGGTCGCGTTTCGATACCGCAAGCGCGGCGGCTCGGGGCGGCTCGAGCCGGTGCGGCATGTCGCGACGATCCGCCTCGATCGCCTGTGCGAGGTCGAACCGCAGAAGGAGCGGCTGGTGCGCAACACGCGCCAGTTCGTCCAAGGCCACGCCGCCAACAACGTGCTGCTGACGGGTGCCCGCGGCACCGGCAAAAGCTCGCTGATCAAGGCCTGCCTGAACGAGTTTGCACCGCAGGGGCTGCGCCTCATCGAGGTCGACAAGAGCGAGCTGGTGGACCTGCCGGACATCGTCGACTTGGTGGCCGAGCGGCCCGAGCGTTTCATCGTCTTCTGCGACGACCTGAGCTTCGACGAGGGCGAGCCCGGCTACAAGGCGCTGAAGTCCATCCTCGACGGCTCGGTGGCGCAGTCGACCGAGAACGTGCTGATCTATGCGACCAGCAACCGCCGACACCTGCTGCCCGAGTACATGAAGGAAAACCTGAGCTACCAGCACACCGAGGATGGCGAGGTGCACCCCGGGGAGGTGATCGAGGAGAAGATCTCGCTGTCCGAGCGTTTCGGCCTGTGGGTCAGCTTCTATCCCTTCACGCAGGCCGAGTACCTGACGATCGTCGCCGAGTGGCTGCGGGGCTTCGGCGTGGACGAGGCCGCCATCGCCGCTGCCCGGCAAGAGGCACTGGTGTGGGCGCTGGAGCGGGGCTCGCGTTCGGGCCGCGTCGCCTACCAGTTCGCCCGCGACTACGCCGGGCGACACGCCGCGTGACCGCAGCCGCAGAACGCACGCCGGTCGACGTGGCGGTCGGCGTGCTGATCGACGCTGCGGGCCGCTTTCTGCTCACTTCGCGCCCCGAGGGCAAGGTCTACGCCGGTTACTGGGAGTTCCCGGGCGGAAAACTGGAGGCGGGCGAGTCGGTGGAGCAGGCGCTTCGCCGCGAGCTGCACGAGGAGCTGGGCATCACCATCGGTCATGCCCACCCCTGGAAAATCGAGCTGATGGATTACCCGCATGCACGGGTGCGGCTGCATTTCTGCAAGGTCTACGACTGGCAGGGCGAGTTCGAGATGCGCGAGCGCCAGACGATGGCTTGGCAGGCCCTGCCCGTGGAGGTGTCGCCAGTGCTGCCGGGCACGATTCCGGTGCTGCAATGGTTCGCCTCGGAGCGCGGTTTCGCCGGCGCGACGCACCGGGCCTGAGCGATACACTGCCGCGATGAACTGGCTCGATGAGGTCAAGTGGGACGCGCAGGGCCTGGTGCCGGCGATCGCGCAGGAGGTCGGCAGCAACGACGTGCTGATGTTCGCCTTCATGAACCGCGAAGCGCTCGCCCGCACGGCGGAACTGGGCGAGGCGGTCTATTTCAGCCGCTCGCGACAGCGGTTGTGGCACAAGGGCGAGGAGTCGGGCCATGTGCAGAAAGTGCGCGAATTGCGCCTGGACTGCGACAACGACGTGGTGTTGCTGAAGGTCGAGCAGTTGGGGCATCAGCCCGGCATCGCCTGCCACACCGGCCGCCATTCGTGTTTCTTTCGGCTTTTCAAGGACGGCGCCTGGCAAACCGTCGAACCGGTCTTGAAAGATCCGGGAAGCATCTACAAATGACCACATCGAACGACACCCTGGCTCGCTTGGCCGAGGTCATCGAGGCGCGCAAGTCGGGCGACCCGGACAAGAGCTATGTCGCCCGGCTGTTCCACAAGGGCACCGACGCGATCCTGAAGAAGATCGGCGAAGAGGCCACCGAGACCGTGATGGCGGCCAAGGACGGCGATGCCCGCAAGCTGGTGTACGAGGTGGCGGACCTGTGGTTCCACTCGATGCTCGCGCTCAGCGCCTTCGGCCTGAAGCCGGCCGACGTGCTGGCTGAACTGGAGCGCCGCGAAGGACTCTCAGGGCTGGAAGAGTTTGCAGCCCGCAAGGCCATACAACGAGAAGGTGAAGACCGATGAACGAGGTCATCGATATCGAATCCGACCGGGAGCGCTCGCTGCGCACGATCGGGCATGTCAGCTACATCCTGCACCTGATCGTCGCCATCGGCGCGGTGCTGCCTGGGGTGCAGGCGAGCATCGCTCTACTGATCGTTGCCTTCATCATCGACATGGTGAAGAAGGACGACGCCGCGGGCACCTGGCAGGAATCGCATTTCCGCTGGCGCATCCGCAGCGTGCTGTGGGCCGGCGGCCTGTATGTGCTCACGCTGCCTTTGTGGATCCTGCTGATCGCGCCCGGCTGGATCGCCTGGGCGCTGATCTCCATCTGGTTCCTCTACCGCATCGTGCGCGGCTGGATGAACCTCAACAGCCGCGTCGCCATGCCGAGCTGATCCGACCATGAGCCACGACCCGAACTGCGTCTTCTGCAAGATCATCGCCGGCCAGATTCCGAGCCGAAAGGCCTACGAGGACGACGATCTGCTGGCGTTCCACGACATCAACCCGTGGGCGCCGGTGCATGTGCTGATCGTTCCGAAACAGCATGTCGCCGGCCTGTCGGACCTCGCGCCCGCGCACGAGCAGTGGCTCGGCAAGATGCTGCTGCTGGCCCCGCAGCTGATGCGCGACAACGGCGTGAACAACGGTTTTCGCACCGTCATCAACACCGGGCAGGATGGAGGGCAGGAGGTGTACCACCTGCACATGCACGTATTCGGCGGTCCTCGCCCCTGGGTCAAGGGCTGAGCGCCCGAGCACCTAAAATCATCGCTCAAGTCGTTAGGAGAAATATCATGGGTTCATTCAGCGTCTGGCACTGGCTCATCGTGCTGCTGATCGTGGTGCTGGTATTCGGCACGAAGAAGCTGAAGAACATCGGCTCCGATCTGGGCGGCGCAGTCAAGGGTTTCAAGGACGGCATGAAGGACGGCTCCGCCAGCGCCGATGTGCCGCCGGCCCAGGTCACGTCCGCCGGCAAGGCGAGCGATCCCAACACCGTGGACGTGGAAGCGAAGAACAAGTCGTGAGCGCCGGCGCGTCCGGCGCGCCTTGCCGTGAGCGCAACAGGGCATGATTGACTTCGGCTTCGACAAGATCGCCCTGATCGGCGCGGTCGCGCTCATCGTTCTCGGACCGGAACGCCTGCCGCGCGTCGCGCGCACGGTGGGCCATCTGCTCGGCAAGGCGCAGCGTTACGTCTCCGACGTGAAGGCGGAAGTCAACCGTTCGATCGAACTGGAAGAGCTGAAGAAGATGAAGGGCCAGTTCGAGGACGCGGCGCGCGACGTCGAGCAAACAGTGTCCAGCGAAATCAATCAGACGTCGGCCGAACTCAGCAAGAGCTGGGCCGACGCCGACCCGCTGTCGATCGAGAACAGCGGCCTGCACGACGGCTTGCAGCCGCCGCCGGGCTACAAACCACCGAAGAAGAACTGGCGCCTCAAGCGGGGCGCGATGCCGCAGTGGTACAAGCAGCGCCATGGCATCCGCGGCAGGGCCCAGTCGGGTGCCGCGCGCGTGGCGCGCTTTCGCCCACCTCGTGGTACGGCCTAGCGCAGCATGAGCACACCGAACAGTCCCGACGAACTGGAGGGGACCGAGCAGCCGTTCGTCTCGCACCTGATCGAGCTGCGCGACCGGCTGATCCGCATCGCGATTGCGGTGGGCATCTGCTTTGGCGTGCTGAGCGTGTGGCCCGGCCCGGGCGCGCTGTACGACCTGCTCGCGCAGCCGCTGGTGGCTTCGCTGCCGGCCGGCGCGACGATGATCGCCACCAACGTGATCTCGCCGTTCCTCGTGCCGCTGAAGATCACGCTGCTCACGGCCTTCCTGATCGCGTTGCCGGTCGTGCTCTATCAAGTCTGGGCCTTCGTCGCGCCAGGGCTCTACAGCCACGAGAAGAAGCTCGTGCTTCCGCTGGTGGTGTCGAGCACCCTGCTTTTCTTCGTCGGCGTCGCGTTCTGCTATTTCTTCGTTTTCAAGCAGGTCTTCACGTTCATCCAGAGCTTCGCGCCCAAGAGCATCACGGCCGCGCCGGATATCGAGGCCTATCTGAGCTTCGTGATGACGATGTTCATCGCCTTCGGCGCGGCCTTCGAGGTGCCGGTAGTGGTGGTGGTGCTCGCCCGCATGGGGATCGTGAGCATCGAGAAGCTGAAGGCATTCCGCAGCTATTTCATCGTGCTGGCGTTCATCATCGCGGCGGTCATCACGCCGCCCGACGTGGTTTCCCAGCTGGCACTGGCGATTCCGATGTGCCTGCTCTACGAGGCGGGCATCTGGGCTGCACAGCTGTTCATCAAGCACACCAAGGCGCCTGAGAGCGAATCGCCGGCGCCCTAGCGTCTGGCGTTCTTACGTTCTAGCGCTCGCGCCGCAGTGGCGTTCGCGGCCTCTGGGCCACCACCACCTGCAGCTCCAGCGCCTTGGCGCCCCGCTGCACCGAGATCACCGCCGGCGTCTGCGGCTTGAGCCCGGCCACGGCGCTGAGCAGCTGCGACGTGTTGGTCACGGGCGTGCCGGCGACCTTGGTCACGACGTCGCCCGGGCGGATGCCGCCGGCGCTGGCCGGCCCGTCCTGCAGCACGCCGGTGATCAGCACGCCTTCCTTGATCGGCAGGTTGAAGGTCTCGGCGATCTCGGGTGTCAGATCGCGCGGCTCGACGCCGATCCAGCCACGCCGCACCTGTCCTTCCTTGACCAAGCCCTCCAGCACCTGTTGCGCCGTGCTCACCGGAATCGCGAAGCCGATGCCCAGGCTGCCGCCGCTGCGCGAGTAGATCGCGGTGTTGATGCCCAGCAGGTTGCCGCTCGCGTCGACCAGTGCGCCGCCGGAGTTGCCGGGGTTGATGGCTGCGTCGGTCTGGATGAAGTTCTCGAAGGTGTTGATGCCAAGCTGGTTGCGGCCCAGGGCGCTGACGATGCCGGAAGTCACCGTCTGGCCGACGCCGAACGGATTGCCGATGGCCAGCACGACGTCGCCGACCTGCAGCGCGTCGATGCTGCCGAAGGTGATGACGGGCAGCTTGTCGAGTGCGATGCGCAGCACTGCGACATCGGTCTCCGGGTCGGTGCCGATGACCTTGGCGCGTGCTCGGCGACCGTCCGCGAGCTGCACCTCGATCTCGTCGGCGCCTTCGATGACGTGGTTGTTGGTCAGCAGATAGCCCTCGGCCGACACGATGACGCCCGAGCCCAGCCCGATCTGCGGCTCCTGCTGCATCCCCCGGGCACCGTCGCCGAAGAAGAACTGGAACCACGGGTCCGACGCATGCGGGTTGCGGCCGGGCGCCTTGCTCGCCGTGATGCTGACGACGGCCGGCGTGGCCCGCTTGGCGGCCGACGCGTAGCTGTGGGGCGAGGTGCTGGCCGGGCCGTCGACGACGGGTGGCGCCACCGCATTGATCGAGATGCCCGTGGGCAGGCCTGACGCCGCGCGCCGCTGCAGCCACTCGGGCTTCAACGTGGCGACGACGAACAGCACGGCCACCGCGACGGTCACCGCTTGGGAGAAAATGAGCCAGGTCTTGCGCATGAAGGGAATCCGGTGGCCTCACGCAATGAAGTCGAGTCGTACCTGCACGGGGTACTGGACGTGGGGCGGTTTCGGGATTATGGGCCGAACGGTTTGCAGGTCGAGGGTTCACCCGAGATCCATCGCCTCGTCTCCGGTGTGACGGCGAGCCGCGCGCTGATCGAAGCCGCGATCGCCGACGGCGCCGATTCGATCCTCGTGCATCACGGCCTGTTCTGGCGCGGCCAGGACGGGCGCATCACCGGCTGGCTGAAGCAGCGCCTCGAGCTGTTGCTTGCGCACCAGATCAACCTGTTCGCCTATCACCTGCCGCTGGATGCCCATCCGGAGTTCGGCAACAACGTGCAGTTCGGTGCGCGCCTGCAGCTGGTCGCCGATGCACGCTTCGGCGAGCAGGATCTGGGGTTCATGGCGACAGCGTCGCCTCCTTTGGCCGTGGCCGATCTGCGCGAGCGGCTGAGCAAAGTGCTGGGGCGGGCACCGACGATCGTGGACGGCGACGGCCGGCCGCTGCGGCGCATCGCCTGGTGTACCGGCGGGGCGCAGGGCTACTTCGAGGCGGCAATCGCTGCCGGCGCCGACGCCTACCTGACCGGCGAGATATCGGAGCCGCAGGCGCACTATGCCCGCGAGACGGGAGTCGTCTTCCTCGCCTGCGGTCACCACGCGAGCGAGCGCTATGGTGCCCCGGCGCTGGCAGCGCATGTGGCGCAGAAGTTCGGCCTCGCGCACCGCTTCATCGAGATCGACAACCCCGCCTGAAGCGCTCGGCGTCGCCGCGGACACGGCGCGGAGCCGGATCGCCGCTTCAGCTGGAGCCGCGCTTCTCGCGGTCTATCCACTCGTCCACCAGCGACTCCAGCACCGGCAGCGGCACCGCGCCATGGTCGAGCAGCACCATGTGGAAGCGCCGGATGTCGAAGCGCTCGCCGAGCGCGGTGCGTGCCCTGTCGCGCAGTTCGATGATCTTCAGCTGGCCGATCTTGTAGCCCAGCGCCTGGCCCGGCAGGACGTAGTAGCGGTCGACTTCGGCGGTGACGTCCTCTCGCGCCTTGCCGGCGCGTTCGGTCATCCAGTCGATCGCCTGTTCGCGCGTCCAGCCGAGCGCGTGGATGCCCGTGTCGACCACCAGCCGGGCGGCGCGCCACAGTTCCATGCGCAGGCGGCCGAACTCGGAGGTCGGATCGGTGTACAGGCC
>CAJPFZ010000210.1 GCA_905339355.1 Burkholderiaceae bacterium | reverse complement strand
CAGGATCCGGCGGCCAGCCCCAAGGTGTCCGAGCTCGTCATCGGCGACGACGAGATCCGCGAAAGCATCGAATCCAACCAGCTGCGCCTCATGACGCAGCGCGGCAGCGACCTGACGATCTTCAGCCCGCGCGCCAGCTTCATGGCGCACCACATCGGCGACTTCCAGGTGTCCAGCACCTGGGCGGCCATCTGCAACGAACTGTGCTTCCGCGTCAGCCGGCTGTTCCCAGACCGCTTCGTGCCGGCGGCGATGCTGCCGCAAAGCCCTGGCGTGGACCCGAGAACCTGCATCCCCGAACTCGTGAAATGCGTGGAGCAGTACGGCAACGTGGCCATCAACCTGAACCCGGACCCGTCGGGCGGGCACTGGAAGGAGCCGCCGCTGTCGGACCGCCACTGGTACCCGATCTACGAGAAGATGGTCGAGTACGACATCCCGGCCATGATCCACGTGAGCACGAGCTGCAACGCCTGCTTCCACACCACCGGGGCGCACTACCTGAACGCCGACACCACCGCGTTCATGCAGTGCCTCACCGCAGACCTGTTCAAGGACTTCCCGACCCTGCGCTTCGTGATTCCGCATGGCGGCGGCGCGGTGCCCTACCACTGGGGGCGCTTCCGCGGGCTGGCGCAGGAGCTGAAGAAGCCGCTGCTGAAGGATCACCTGCTGAACAACATCTTCTTCGACACCTGCGTCTATCACCAGCCGGGCATCGACTTACTGGCGAAGGTGATCCCGGTGGACAACATCCTGTTCGCGAGCGAGATGATCGGTGCGGTGCGCGGCGTCGACCCCGAGACAGGGCACCACTACGACGACACCAAGCGATACATCGAGGCGTCGGCGCTCTCACCCGAGGACCGCCACAAGGTCTATGAGGGCAACGCGCGGCGCGTGTACCCGCGGCTGGACGCTGCGCTCAAGGCGAAGGGGCTGTGACCATGGTCGAGCTGGGCGTGGTGTACCGCAACATCCGGCGCGCCGATGCGCAGGCAGCCGATGCGCTGGGCCGCTTCGGCAGCGCGACCGTGCACGAGGCGATGGGGCGCGTCGGCCTGATGCAGCCCTGCATGCGGCCGATCTACCCCGGCGCACAGGTGTCGGGCACCGCAGTCACGGTGCTGCTGCAGCCGGGCGACAACTGGATGATGCATGTGGCCGCCGAGCAGATCCGCCCCGGCGACATTGTGGTGGCGGCGGTCACCTCGGAGTGCAGCGACGGCTTCTTCGGTGACCTGCTCGCCACCTCGTTCAAGGCACGCGGCGCGCGCGCCCTCGTCATCGACGCCGGGGTGCGCGACGTGAAGACGCTGCATGAGATGGGCTTCCCGGTGTGGAGCCGCGCGATCAGCGCCAAGGGCACGGTCAAGGCGACCTTGGGCTCGGTGAACATCCCCGTCGTGTGCGCCGGCGCGCTCGTCCACCCCGGCGACGTGATCGTCGCCGACGACGACGGCGTCGTGGTGGTGCCGTCGAGCACGGCGCAAAGGACGCGTGACGCCGCGGCGGCGCGCGAGGCCAACGAGGGCGCGAAGCGCGCCAAGCTGGCCACCGGCGTGCTGGGCCTGGACATGTACAACATGCGCGAGCCGCTGGCCCAGGCCGGTTTGCGCTACATCGACTGACGCCGATGGACGCGATGAACTGGCAGATCGGCCTCGTCGGTTACGGCGAGGTCGGCCGCATCCTGGCCGAAGACCTGCGTGCGCGCGGCGTCGAGCGGATGAGCGCCTACGACATCAAGCTCGGCACGGGGCAGCAAGCGCCCCTGCGCGACCATGCGGCCACGCACGGCGTGGCCTTGGCCACGTCGCACGCCGACCTGGCGGCGCGCTGCGACATCGTCGTCTCCGCCGTCACCGCGAGCCAGGCGGTCGCCGTGGCCGAGGCCTGCGCGCCGGGGCTGCGCGCCGGCAGCTGGTTCCTGGATTTCAACTCGGCCTCGCCGCTGGCCAAGCAGCGCGCCGCCGCCGCGGTGGATA
>CAJPFZ010000209.1 GCA_905339355.1 Burkholderiaceae bacterium | reverse complement strand
ACGGCCTCGGCACCCCGGACATCCCGCAGCTCTCGCCGCGGGGCATGGATTACGCGGCTCGATACCCGGCCCGCGCGTACCCCTGTCAACGCTTCGCCCCCACCCTCTCGACTGTGCACGCATGACTCGGGGCCGCCGTAGCTGGCTAAGCCTTCAACGTATGACTCTTTCATTCACAACATCTCGCCGGTTTTGACCGGCGCACGGAGGTTCCATGATTCAAGGTGTCCAGGTGGTCGGTCTGTACGTGCGCAATCAGGACGAGGCGCTCGCGTTCTATGTCGACAAGCTCGGGTTCCGCGTCCACACGGATGTGCGCAACGGCGACTATCGGTGGCTCACCGTGCAGCACCCGGACCAGCCGTCGTTCCAGCTCGGCCTGTTCACGCCCGGGCCGCCGGTGCATGACGCGGCAACGGCGCAGACGCTGCAGGCGGCCGTGGCCAAAGGCGCGATGCCGCCGCTCGTGCTGGCGGTGGCCGACTGCCGCGCCGCCCATGAACGCATGTGCGCCCGCGGCGTGGAGTTCACGCAGGAGCCCATCGACCGCTACGGCACCGTGGACGCGGGCTTTCGCGACCCGTCGGGCAACGGGTGGAAGATGATCGAGGCACGCCGTCAAGGCTGAGTGCAGCGGCGAACCGGAGCGAACGATGGCCCACCAGACGCCTGAGAAACCGGCGAAGGCTGCGAGCAAGTCCGCTGCCAAGCCGGCGGCGGCGAAGCCGACCCTTCTCTCGGGCGGCAACCCGCAGATCGCGAAGGCCGACGGCGACGCCCCCGTGCAGGCCTACATCGCGGCGATGCCGGGCTGGAAGCGCGACCTGGGACGCCGCCTCGACGCCCTCATCGTGCGCACCGTTCCCGGCGTGCACAAGGCGGTCAAGTGGAACTCGCCGTTCTTCGGCATCGAGGGCCAGGGCTGGTTCCTGAGCTTTCACTGCTTCACGAAGTACGTCAAAGTGGCGTTCTTCCGCGGCACGTCGCTGCGCCCGCTGCCGCCCGGCGAATCCAAGCACAAGGAAGTGCGCTACCTCGACATCCATGAGCACGACGTGCTCGACGAAGCGCAGCTCGCCTCCTGGGTGAAGCAAGCGAGCGAGTTGCCCGGCGAACGGATGTGACCATCCACAACACGACAACGACCATGAAGAAGCCGACGAGCGGCGCGAAGGCCGCAGGAGCAGCCTCCGCCTCGCAGCTGATCGACGAGAGGATCGCGGAGCTGGGTGACTGGCGCGGCGAGATGCTCGCCCGGATCCGGCGTCTCATCCAGCAAGCCGATCCCGACGTGGTCGAGGAGTGGAAGTGGCGGGTACCGGTGTGGTCGCACGCCGGGATCATCTGCACCGGCGAGGCGTACAAGAAGGCCGTGAAGCTGACCTTCGCCAAGGGCGCCTCCCTGCCGGACCCGTCGGGCCTCTTCAACTCGAGCCTCGATGGCAACGTTCGGCGTGCCATCGATTTCCACGAAGGCGACACGCTGGACGAGAAGGCGCTGAAGGCGCTGGTGCTGGCCGCGGCGGACTTGAACAGGTCTTAGGCTGGTTCTTCCGCCCTGGTGTTGCGTGACGCGCGCCTCGGCCATGCCCGCGTCGGCGCACAGCGCGCGCAGCGAGGCCGCATCGCCGAGCACGCCTTGTCGGCTCGTTGCGCGACGTTGCTGTGACGTTCACCGTTCTTTACCGCGCGACGGGTCGCCGGCGCGGAACTCGGCGGCGTTGTGAAGGCGCGGGCCCGCAACCCTCCACGAAACGCAACACAGCAAAGGGGAACACACATGAACTTGAGACTTCTCGCCGTCGGCGCCACGGTCGCCTTGTCCTCGCTCGGCGCCTGGGCGCAAGCGGCCTCCGCCGCCTCCACCCCGCGGGTCGACCAGCGCCAGGCACGCCAGGAACAGCGCATCGACCAAGGTGTCGCTTCGGGCCAGCTCAATGCCCGCGAAACGGCCCGGCTCGAAAAGGAACAGGCGGTGATCGACAAGGCCGAGAACCGGGCCAAGAGCGACGGTACCGTGACCAAGAAGGAGCGGGCCCGCCTGCACCGCATGCAGAACCACGCCAGCCGCGACATCCGCCACCAGAAGCACGACCGGCAGACGGCTGCCGCGTCGGCCAAGCCCTGACGGTCACACCGGGCGCCGCATGGCGCCTGGCGGCAGCACCGTCATCCGTTAACCGCTCGTTTCACCTTTCAGCGCCAGCGCCCGGGCTGTACAGGGCGTTGCGCGGCGCGCCGGTCAGCTCTCTTCGAGGCGACCGAGCAACGGCCGCCCCGGCGTCACAGCGTCACAGCGTCACTTCGCCGCGCCGGTCGCCACCGACACATAGCGCGCCAGCGCGGCGATCTGCTCTTCGCTGAGCGTCGCCTTGAAGGAGGGCATCGCGCCGACGCCGTTGCGCAAAGCGGTGGCCACGCGCTGCGCGTCGGGCTTGATCTCGTCGAGCACTGGGCCCACCGCGCCTTGCGCGCCCGCGTCCTTGAGCGTGTGGCACACGGCGCAGGGCGGCGCGGCGCCCTGCGTGAAGAGCTGGCGCCCGAGTTCCATCTGAGCCGCATCGTCCGACGCCGCGGCCGGCGCCGCCGGCACCACGACGACCAGCATCGCGGTCAACGCGCGGCGCGCGCCGCCGCGCGCCGCCCCGAGCGACAGC
>CAJPFZ010000208.1 GCA_905339355.1 Burkholderiaceae bacterium | reverse complement strand
TTCGAGCGCGGTTTCCCAGCCGGTTTCGATGTGGATCTTGGTCCACAGGCCGGGCAGCCCGTCGAGCCCGTGCTTGGCGAGCCAGGGCTTGAGCTTGCCCTCGGTCTGCACCTTTTCCTGCAGCGCGCGCAGTGCGTCGAGGCGTGCGCTCAGGTCGGCCTGCTTGCCGGCCTGGCTGTTGAGCTGCTCCTGCTTGGCGCGGCGGTCTTCGTCGAGCGCCGGCACCTGCTCGGTCAGCTCGTGCAGCCGCGCGTCGGTGGTCTGGTGCGCTTCTTCGGCCACGGAGAACTGGCGCTTGAGCTCTTCGAGCCGGTCCATGTCGGGCGCGGCCAGCTGGCGCCGTTCGCCGTCGAGGCGTTCGCGGCGGCCGGTGAGCTGGCGGCTTTGCTCCTCGACGTTGCGGCTCTCGGCCGCGAGCACCTGGATCTGCTGCTGCACGCTCGCCACCACGCCGCGCTGCTCGTTGCTGCGCGATTGCGCCGCGCGCACCGCGTCTTCGAAAGTCGGCAGGTTGGCCGACTGTTCCTCGGCCTGGGCGGCGAGCACCTCGCTCTGCTCGTCGGCCGTGGCGATCTGCTCGGCGATCTGCTCCAGCTCGTCTTGCGCTTCGGCCTGCCGCTCGGCCCATTGTTCGCTCTGCGTCTTGAGCTCCAGCAAGCGCTGCTCGATGCGCTGGCGGCCCTCGACCACGTAGCGGATGCGCTCTTCGAGCCGGCTCACTTCGAGCGCCGCTTCGGCGAGCGAGCCTTGCGCCGCGTGCAGCTCGTCGCTCGCCGCGTAGTGCGCCTGGCGGATCGTCTCCAGCTCGGCTTCGCCGTGGCGCAGCTCTGCGGTGCGCTCTTCGAGCGCGTTGGTCGCCGCGAGAACCTCTTTCTTGACGCGCTCCTGTTCGCTCGCCGCGTCGCGGTGCTTGAGGAACCACAGCTGGTGCAGCTTCAGCGTGCCCTGCTCCTGCAGGCCGCGGTACTGGCTCGCCACCTCGGCCTGCTTCTCGAGCTTGTCGAGGTTGCTGTTGAGTTCGCGCAGGATGTCTTCGACACGCGTGAGGTTCTCGCGCGTGTCCTTGAGGCGGCTCTCGGTCTCGCGGCGGCGCTCCTTGTACTTGGACACGCCGGCGGCTTCTTCGAGGAAGAGGCGCAGCTCTTCGGGCTTGCTCTCGATGATGCGGCTGATCGTGCCCTGGCCGATGATCGCGTAGGCGCGCGGGCCGAGGCCGGTGCCGAGGAACACGTCCTGCACGTCGCGGCGGCGCACGGGCTGGTTGTTGATGTAGTAGCTGCTGGTGCCGTCGCGGGTGAGCACGCGTTTCACCGCGATCTCGGTGAACTGGTTCCACTGGCCGCCGGCACGCGCGTCGCTGTTGTCGAACACCAGCTCGACGCTCGCACGGCTCGCCGGCTTGCGGTTGCCCGAGCCGTTGAAGATCACGTCCTGCATCGACTCGCCGCGCAGCTCGCTCGCCTTGCTCTCGCCGAGCACCCAGCGCACCGCGTCCATGATGTTGGACTTGCCGCAGCCGTTGGGCCCCACCACCCCCACGAGTTGCCCCGGCAGCTGGAAATTCGTCGGTTCGGCAAACGACTTGAAGCCGGAGAGCTTGATCGAGTTCAGGCGCATGGGGGACGGGGCAGCGATCCGCGCGGCAGGTGCGCGCTTAAGTCGTTGATTTGATTGAGAAAACCCGGCGTTCAACGGGCCTTCGAGCGGGCTGGATGATACCATCGCGCCCCTTGCCGAATTCCTCTCCAATCGTCACCGCCATGGCCAAGTCCGCCCCGTCGAAGAGCCCGCGCAGCGCCGTGCGCCAACAGCGCGAGATGCCGTCCAGCCCGCCCAGCGCACCGAGCAAGGAGCTGCACGTCTTCCCGAACCCGAGCCCCGGGCGCGACTACGTCATCCAGTTCCAGGTGCCCGAGTTCACCTGCCACTGCCCGCTGACCGGCCAGCCCGACTTCGCGCACTTCACGATCGACATGATCTGCGACGAGCTTTGCATCGAGCTCAAGAGTCTGAAGATGTACTTCTGGAGCTACCGCAACGAGGGCGCCTTCCACGAGAAGGTGACGAACACCATCCTCGACGACATCGTGAAGGCGACCGATCCGCGTTTCGTGCGCATCACGGCGAAGTGGTACGTGCGCGGCGGGATCTACACGAACGTGGTGGCGGAGCACCGAAAGAAGGGATGGAAGCCGCAACCGGCGGTGGAGCTGCCGAGGCTGGGGCAGGAAAGCGGGATGCTGTAGCAGCACTGGCACTCTCTCCCAGAGGGAGAGGGAAAGCCCGGGAACGTCGATTGCCGCGCCAACCGCATGGCAGGCCACATCCACATCGGCATCTCCGGCTGGCGCTACGAGCCGTGGCGGGGCGTGTTCTATCCGGACAAGCTGCCCCAGCGCAAGGAGCTGCAGTACGCGTCGCGCATGCTGCCCACGATCGAGATCAACGGCTCTTTCTACTCGCTGCAGCGCCCGGAGTACTACGCCGAGTGGTACGAAGACACGCCCGAGGGCTTCGTCTTCTCGGTGAAAGGGCCCAAGTACATCACCCACATGCGCCGGCTCAAGGAGATCGAGACGCCGCTTGCCAACTTCTTCGCCAACGGCGTGTTCGAGCTGAAGGAGAAGCTCGGGCCGATCCTCTGGCAGTTTCCGCCGCAGCTGGCGTTCATGCCGGAGCGCTTCGACGCCTTCTTTGCGCAGCTGCCGCGCGACACGTTCGCCGCCGCGCAGATCGCCGCCCGGCATGACCACCGCGTCGACGGCCGCACGAGCCTCCAGCCCGATCGCAAGCGCCGCCTGCGCCACGCGGTGGAGATCCGCCACCCGAGCTTCATCGACCCGCAGTTCATCGCGATGCTGCGCCGCCACCGCATCGCACTGGTGGTGGCAGACACCGCGGGCAAGTGGCCGCTGCTCGAAGACCTGACCGCCGACTTCGTCTACGTTCGCCTGCATGGCGACGAGGAGCTCTATGCGAGCGGCTACAGCGATGACGCGCTGGAGCGCTGGGCCGAGCGCTTTCGACGCTGGAGCACCGGCACACAGGTGAGCGACGCGCGCCTGGCCTCGCCCAAGGCCGCACCGCAGCGCGCCAAGCGCGACATCTACTGCTACTTCGACAACGACGTGAAGGTGCATGCGCCCTACGACGCCGCCACGCTGATGCGCAAGCTCGGCATCGCGTGCCCGCTGGGCGACAAGGGCCAGCCGGTGTGGCCGCCCGGCTGGCAGCCGCCGAAGCTGCGCACCGGCGCCGAAGGCTTCGCCACGCGC
>CAJPFZ010000207.1 GCA_905339355.1 Burkholderiaceae bacterium | reverse complement strand
AAGCTGGACAGGAAGGCGTTGCCCGAGCCGGGGGAGAGCGACTGCGCGAGCCGCGGCTACGAAGCGCCGCAAGGCGAAGTGGAGTGCACGCTGGCGCGCATCTGGAGCGAGCTGCTGCAGGTGCAGCGAGTAGGCAGGAACGACAACTTCTTCGAGCTCGGCGGGCACTCGCTGCTGGCGGTCAAGGTCGCCTCGCGCATGCGCGACGAGGGCCTGCAGGCCGACATCGCAGCGCTCTTCGCCACCCCGACCCTGGCGCAGTTCGTTGCCAGCACCGAATCCATGTGGGAGGTCTCGCTGTGACCGTCGACCAACTCCTCGCCCAATTGCGCGAGCGCGACATCGAAGTCTCCGCCGATGGCGGCCAACTGCGCCTGCGCGGCGCCGGTCGGCGGCTCGACGCCGAATGGACGGCGCTGCTGCAGACCCACAAGCAGGCCTTGCTCGATCGGCTGCAGAACGACGCGTCAGCCGGCTGCATCCCGGCGGGCTGCACCGCGGTCACGCCGGACATGCTGCAACTGGCCGAGCTCAGCCAGCAGGAGATCGACCACATCGTCGCCCAGGTGCCCGGCGGTGCTGCCAACCTGCAGGACGTGGTTCCGCTCCGGCCCGCGCAGGACGGGATCCTGTTCCACCACCTGATGGCGCGAGAGGGCGATGCCTACCTGACCCCGGCGCTGCTGCGCTTCGACAGCCGGGCCCGGCTCGACGGCTACATCGCAGCGCTGAACGCTGCGATCGCGCGCCACGACATCCTGCGCGCCGCGGTGATGTGGCAAGGGCTGCCGCGGCCGATGCAGGTGGTGTGTCGGCACGCGACGCTGCCGGTGGAGCCGGTCGCGGTGGATCCCGCTTGCGGGCCGGCCGGGCAGCAACTGCTGGAGTGCTTCGATCCCCGACGCATCCGTCTCGACGTGAGCCGGGCGCCGCTCATGCGCATGCACGTGGCGCAGGATCCCTCCGACGGCCGCTGGCTCGCGCTGCAGCTGTTCCATCACCTGGCGATGGACCACGCGGCGCTCGACGTGCTGAAGGCCGAGGTGCAGGCGCACCTGCGCGGACTCCCGCCGGCCCCGCCGCCGAAGCCGCTGCGCGACGCCGTCGCGCAGACCTTGCGCGGCCCGTCGCCCGCCGATCACGACGTCTTCTTCCGCGGCATGCTCGGCGATGTCGACGAACCGACGGTCCCGCTGGGGCTCGCCGACGTGCAGGGCGACGGCAGCGGTATCACTCAGGCGCAGCAAGAACTCGATGCTGCGCTGGCCGGCCGCCTGCGCGCGGTGGCCCGTGCCGCCGGCGTCAGCACGGCGACGCTGTGCCACCTCGCCTTTGCACAGGTGCTGGCCCGTCTGTCAGGACGCTCCGACGTGGTGTTCGGCACGGTACTCCTCGGACGCATGCGGCACGCTGCCGGGACGCAGCAGGCGCTGGGCGTCTTCCTGAACACCTTGCCGATCCGCGTTCCCGTCGACGCGATGGCGATCGGCGACGCTGCCCGGCGCCTGCATCAGCTGCTGGCGCAGCTGATGCGGCACGAACATGCGCCCCTCGCGCTGGCGCAGCGCTGCAGCGCCGTCGCACCACCCGTGCCGCTGTTCAGCGCATTGCTGAACTACCGCCATTCTGCCGCCCTGCCGCAGGCCGCGTCGGGCGAAGCGGCGATGTGGGACGGCATCGAATTCCTGGGCGGCGAGGAACGCTCCAACTATCCGCTGTGCGTGTCGGTGGACGACTTCGGGCACGCCTTGTCGATCACCGCGCAGGTGGCGTCGCCGGTGGCGCCGCAGCGACTCTGCAGTTTCATGCAGACCGCGTTGCGCGGCCTGGTGCAGGCGCTCGAAGGCGATGCGCGCGCGCCCCTGTCCGCTGTCGACGTGTTGCCCGAGGAGGAGCGGCGCCGGCTGCTCGTCGACTGGAATGCGACCGACGCCACCTACCCCGCAGATCAGGGCCTGCACGAACTGGTGCAGCGGCAGGCGCAACGCACGCCGGACGCACCGGCGATATCGGACGCCGCCGGGCAATGCAGCTACCGCGAGCTGGACCTGCAGGCCAGCCGGCTCGCGCAGCGGCTGCTGGAGCGCGGCGTCGCCGCGGGCGAATGTGTCGCCGTGCTGCTGGAGCGCTCGACCTCGCTGGTCGCGGCGCAGCTCGCGGTGCTGAAAGCCGGGGGTGCCTATGTGCCGCTGGACCTGCGCACGCCGCAATTGCGCCAGCAGGCCATCGTGGCCGACTGCGGTGCGCGGCTGCTGCTCACCGAGTCTTCGATCGATCTGCCGGCGCTTTCCGGCGTCGAACGGATCGACCTCGACCGCTTGCCGCCGCACACGCAGGCGCTGGGCGACCGGCCGCGGGCGGCCTCGGGCGACGCCATCGCCTACGTGATGTACACGTCGGGATCGACGGGCGAGCCCAAGGGCGTGATGGTGCCGCACCGGGCGATCAGCCGGGTGGCGCTGAACAATGGCTTCGCCTCCTTCGGCCCGGGCGACCGCATCGCCTTCATGTCCAATCCGGCCTTCGACGCCAGCACGCTGGAGGTGTGGGGCGCCTTGCTCAGCGGCGCCTGCGTCGTGGCCATCGCGCACGAGACCGTGCTGTCGCCTGACGCGCTGCGCCGCCGCCTGCTGGACCAGCGGGTGACCACGATGTGGATGACGGTGGGGCTGTTCAACCGCTACGCATCCGAACTCGGCGAAGTGTTCCGCCGCCTGCGCCATCTGCTGGTCGGTGGCGACGCGCTCGACCCGCGCATCGTCGCGCGGGTGCTGCGCGACAGCCCGCCGCAGCACCTGTTGAACGGCTATGGCCCGACGGAAACGACGGTGTTCGCGACGACATTCGAGGTGACGGCACTGGGCGACGCGGCCCGCAGCGTGCCGATCGGCCGGCCGATCTCCAACACCCGTGTCTACCTGCTCGACGAACATGGGCAGCCGGTGCCGGTCGGCGTGACGGGCGAGCTGTATATCGGCGGAGCGGGGGTGGCGCGCGGCTACCTGAACCGGCCGGAGTTGACGGCAGAGCGCTTCGTGGCCGACCCGTTCAGCCAGGAGCCTGGGGCACGCATGTACCGCAGCGGGGATCTGGCGCGCTGGCGCGAGGACGGCAACCTGGAGTACCTCGGGCGCAACGACCAGCAGGTGAAGATCCGCG
>CAJPFZ010000206.1 GCA_905339355.1 Burkholderiaceae bacterium | reverse complement strand
GCCGATGAAGCCCATCGCGAGCGTCAGGAAGGCCGCGCCCGCGAGGATCAGGCCGATCATGCAGTAGGTGCGGCAAGCCGCCACCAGCCCCTGCCTGAACGTTTGCCAATCGAGCGAACGCTCGAACGCGGCCAGCGCCAGCGCCCCGGCCACTCCCAACGCCGCCGCCTCGGTGGCGGTGGCCACACCCGTGTAGATCGACCCCAGCACGACGCCGATCAGCGAGACCACCGGAATCAGGTGGCGCGACGCGGCGACCTTGCGCATGAAGCTCATGCCCTCGTCGGCGGCCGGCACCTTGTGCTTGTTGATCAGCGCCCAGACCACGATGTAGCCCATGAACAGCAGCGCCAGAACGATGCCAGGCAGCACGCCGGCGATGAACAGCTTCGCAATCGACACGTTGGCCGCGACGCCGTAGACGATCATGATGATCGACGGCGGGATCAACAAACCCAGCGTGCCCGCGCCGGCCAGCGAGCCGATGGCAATGTCGTCGGGGTAGCCGCGGCGCTTCAGCTCGGGCAGCGTGATCTTGCCGACCGTTGCGCAGGTCGCGGCGCTCGACCCCGACACCGCGGCGAAGATGGTGCAGCCGATCACGTTGACGTGCAGCAGGCGCCCCGGCAGCCGGTTCAGCCACGGCGCGAGGCCGCGGAACATGTCTTCCGACAGGCGCGTGCGAAACAGGATCTCGCCCATCCACAGGAACAGCGGCAGCGCAGTCAGCGTCCAGCTCGAAGTCGAGCCCCAGACGGTGAGCGCCATGCTGTCGCCGACCGGCCGCTGGGTGAAGAACTCCATCGCGATCACCGCGACACCCAGCAGCGATAACCCGATCCACAGCCCCGAGCCGAGCACGACGAGCAGGCAGGCGATGAGCACGAAGGCAATGACGATGTCCACGATCGGTCTCCTCGCTCACTCGACGTGCGAGATGGCGTCGCCGGCCGCCGCCTCGGCGAAGAACGCCCGGCCGCGCAGCCGCGCCCACAGCGCGTCGGCCAACGAAAGCGCGAAGCCGGCACAGCCGAGCGCCATCGCGATCTGCGGGATCCACAGCGGCGACGCATCGGCCGCCGTGGAGATGTCGTGCGTCAGGTGCGAGATCCACACCAGGCGCACGGCGAAGACCGCGAAGTAGAGCGCGAGGCCGAGGCCGGCCGCGAGGCTCCAGAGCTCCAGCCACGGGCGCACGCGCGGCGGCAGCTTGTCGAGAAACAGCGTCACCCGGATGTGGTCGCCATGCTGAAAGGTCATCGGCAGCGCGAGAAACAGCGCCGCGGCGATCGAGTAGCCGGCGTAGGCGTCCAGCCCCGGCACGTTGATACCGAGGAGGCGAGACACGATGCTGGTGGCGACCGAGACGAAAGCGGCCACCATCGCCACGCAGGCAAGCGCACCCAGCCCGCGGTACACCAGCGCGGGCACTCGGCGCAGCGCCGCGTGTGTTCCGCGCGCGGCCGGGCCGGGTGGCGCCTCGCACGCGTCCATCGCCGGGCTGCTCAGGGCGCTCATTGCTTGCGGTACGCGTCGATGATGGCGTGGCCTTCGGCGCCGGCGCTGCGCAGCCATTCGAGCGTCATCTGCCCGCCGATGGCTTTCAGCTCGCGGCGCAGCGCCTCGCTCGGTGGCGACACGTTCATACCCTTGGCGGCGAGCTCCTTCAGGTACTCGGCGTCCTTCTGCTCGCTCATGCGCCAGCCGCGCTGCTCGGCCGCGGCCGCCGCCTTCAGAACCGCCTCCTGCGAGGCCTTGTCGAGCGAGTCGAAGGCCTGCTGGTTGACGACCACCGCGTTCTTCGGCAGCCAGGCGTTGACCGCATAGAAGTACTTCACACTCTCGTAGAGCTTGTTCTCGATGCCGCTCGCGCTCGAGGTAAGGAAGTTCTCCACCGTGCCGGTGGCGAGCGCCTGGCCCAGCTCGGCCAGCTGGATCGTGGTGGGCTGCGCGCCCACGTGCTGGGCGATGCGCGAGGTCGCCGGGTTGTAGGCGCGCATCTTGGTGCCCTTCAGGTCGTGCATCGCGTTGACCGGCTTGCTGCTGTACAGGCTCTGGCCGGGCCAAGGCGAGGTGAACAGCAGCTTCATGCCTTGCTTCGCGAGCGCGGCCTCGATGTACGGGCGCGACACGTCGGAGAGCTTCTTCGCCGAGGCATAGCTGTCGGCGAGGAAGGGGATCGAGTCGACGCCGAACAGCGGGTTCTCGTTGGCGGCGCCCGAGAGGATGAACTCGCCCGCCTGCGTCTGGCCGGTTTGCACCGCGCGCTTGATCTCGTTGGCCTTGTAGAGCGAGCCGTTGGCGTGCAGCGTGATCTTCAGCTTGCCGCCGCTGCCCTTGTCGACATCGTTGGCGAACTGCTGCACGTTCTCGGTCTGGAAGCTGCTCGTCGCATAGCCGGTGGGCAGGTCCCACTTCGCCTGCGCATGGGCCGCGCCCGCGGCGATCGCGGCGGCGCAGGCCAGCAGGCTCGCCTTGAAATGAATGGCTCGCATGGTCTGTCTCCTGTTGTATGTGAAGGGATGGCGGCTCGCTCAGAAGCTCGCCAGCTGGTGGTTCAGCAAGTCGGTGATCAGCATCGCCCCGGGGGCATGGGTGATGCAGAACTCGGGCCGGGCCTGCGCGATCGCGGCTTGCGGCGTGACGCCGCAGGCCCAGAACACCGGCAGCTCGTCGCGCATCACGTCGACCGGGTCGCCGTAGTCGGGCAGCGCGAGATCCTTGATGCCGATGAGCGCCGGGTCGCCGATGTGCACCGGCGCGCCGTGCACGTCCGGGAAGCGCGAGGTGACCTGGATCGCGCGGATCGCCGCGGCAGCGCGCAGCGGCCGCATCGACACCACCAGCGGCCCGTGGAACGGCCCCGCCGGTTCGGTGGCGATGTTCGTGCGGTACATCGCGACGTTGCGGTTCTGGTCGATGTGGCGCATCGCAAGGCCCGCGTCGAGCAGCGCCTGCTCGAACGAGAAGGAGCAGCCGATGACGAAGCTCACCAGGTCATCGCGCCACAGCGCGCGGATGTCGGTCGGCTCGTCGACCAGTTCGCCGCGGCGCCACACGCGGTAGCGCGGCACGTCGGTGCGGATGTCGATGTCGGCGCCGAGCTTGGGCAGCATCGGCTCGCCGGGCTCCGACACCGCCAGCAGCGGACAGGGTTTCGGGTTGCGCTGGCAGTAGCGCAGGAAGTCGGCCGCAAGCGCCTTCGGCAGGATCACCACGTTGCCCTGCACGTGGTCTCGCGCCACGCCACTGGTGTGCCCCGTGTACAGCCCCTCGCGGATGTCTGCGCGCACCTTGGCGAGCGTCTCGCCGAGCGGCACCGCCGGCGTGTCTGCCTGCTTCAGTCCGCTGCCCCGAATGTGTCGTGTGGATGACATGGGGCGGATTGTGTTGACTGTCGCAGTGCAGCAGCAAACAAGATATTTTCTTCTCAGCTCATCGCTTTTTTCGATGATTGGTGGAAACCCTCGCGGCCCCTACATAGTCCATCACGGCGTCGACCACGCCCTGCGCCACCACCGAGGTCGGGTCGTCGCGGTAGCTCGCGTGCACCGGCAGCGGCAGCAGCTTGGCTTCGCAGTTGAGCGGCTTCAGCGGCAAGCGCGCGGCGAGCCGCTGCACCGCCGCCAGCGGCAGCGTCGCGATGCCGAAGCCGCCCTCCACCAGCTGCACCATCGCCGAGATCGACGAGATGTTGTGCACCCGCCTGAGTTCCAGGCCCGCGTCGCGGAACATGTCGACCAGGCCGACGTGCGGCTGTGAGCCGCGCTGGAAGGTCAGCAGGTCGAAGCCGGCGAGATCGGCGAGCGTGTAGCGCCGCTTGCGGTGGAGTTCGCCGTGGCCGACGAAGACCATCTGCATCGGCGGCAGCGCCCGCGTTCGCAGCCGCTCGCCCACCGAAGGCAGCGCGGCGAAGGCGATGTCGAGCGCGCCGCGGTGGATCTGATCGATCAGCACCGGCGTCGTCTCCACCGTCAGCTCGAGTTCGAAGTCGGGGTTGCCGGCGCGCATGTGGTGCACCCAGTCGATCAACCACGAGTGCAGCACCGACTCGATGGCGCCGATGCGCAGCGACACCGCGCGCGGCGCCCCGGCGCCGATCTCGGCCTTGATCTCGCGCTGCAGCGCGAGCAGCCGCTGCGCGTGGTTGAAGAAGCGCATGCCGGCCACGGTGAGCCGGAACTGCTTGTCGCGCCGGTCGAGCAGCAGCACGCCCAGCTCCTCCTCCAGTGCGGCGATGCGGCTGGACATGGCCGACTGCGTGACGAACAGCTTCTCGGCCGCGCGCGACACGCTTTTCAGCGACACGACCCAGTAGAAGGCTTCGACGAATCTCAGGTTCATGCATCGCACTCCGGGTCAAGCCCTATCGTTGGCGGCCGTCCGCACGGCTTATTCTTCGGCCTTCATGCACAGGACACACAGGAGATTCTGTATGCGTTTCAAGATCGCCCTCACGACGGCCGCGCTGGCGCTCTCGAGCGCCGCCTTGGCCCAGACGAAGTGGGACCTGCCCGCCGGCTACCCGGCGAGCAACTTCCACACCGAGAATCTGCAACAGTTCGCCAACGACGTGGAGAAGGCCTCCGGCGGCAAGCTCAAGATCACCGTGCACGCCAATGCCTCGCTGTTCAAGGCGCCCGAGATCAAGCGCGCCGTGCAGGGCGGCCAGGCGCAGATCGGCGAGATCTTGCTGTCGAACTTCTCCAACGAGTGGCCGATCTTCGGCGCCGACGGCATCCCCTTCCTCGCCGACAGCTACGACGCCGCGATGAAGCTGTACAAGGCGCAGAAGCCGCTGATGGAGCGCAAGCTCGGCGAGCAGGGCATGCTGCTGCTGTACGCGGTGGCCTGGCCGCCGCAGGGCATCTACGTCAAGAAGCCGATCAACTCGGCCGCCGACCTGAAGGGCGTGAAGTGGCGCGCCTACAACCCGGCCACCGCGCGCATTGCCGAACTGGTCGGCGCGCAGCCTGTCACCGTGCAGGCGGCGGAACTCTCGCAGGCCATGGCCACCGGCGTCGTCGAGAGCTACATGTCCTCGGGCTCGACCGGCTACGACACCAAGACCTACGAGCACATCAAGAATTTCTATGACACGCAGGCCTGGCTGCCGAAGAACGCGGTGCTGGTCAACAAGGCGGCCTTCGACGCGCTCGACAAGCCCACGCAAGCCGCGCTGCAGAAGGCCGCCGCCGATGCCGAAACCCGCGGCTGGGCGCTGTCGCAGCAGAAGAACACCGAGTACCTCGACCTGTTGAAGAAGAACGGCATGAACGTCGTGCAGCCGTCGCCGCAGCTGAAGGCCGACATGAAGAAGGTCGGCGAGACGATGCTGCAGGAATGGCTGCAGAAGGCGGGCGCCGAGGGCCAGACGGTGGTCGACGCCTTCAAGAAGATGTGATGCAGGAGCGCGAAGGCGTCAGCACGATTCGAAGAACGCTGGACGCGCTCTATGACGGCGCCGCCGCCCTGGCGGCGCTGTTCATGGTGGCGCTGCTCGTGATGGTGATGACCTCCATCCTCGGGCGGCAGCTGCATTTCAACCTCTCGGGCGTCGACGCCTACGCCGGCTACATGATGGCCTCGGCCGGCTTCCTCGCGCTCGCGCACACGCTGAAGAAGGGCGAGCACATACGCGTGACGCTGCTCGTCAACGCCTTGCGCGGCGGCTGGCGGCGCGGCATCGAGATCTGGGCCTTGTTCGCCGCCACGCTGCTCGCGCTGCTGTTCGCCGGCTACAGCTGCCGGCTCGCCTGGGTCTCCTACGCGCTGCACGACATCTCCACCGGCAGCGACGCCACGCCGCTGTGGATTCCGCAGCTGACGATGGCGCTCGGCACCGTGGTGCTCGCCATCGCCTTCATCGATGAACTGGTGCTGGAGCTTCGCGGCCGGCGTGTCGTGCGGCAGCCCGACGAGGCGACCCGAAATGAATGAGGTCGCCGTCACCGCGTTGCTGATCGTCGCCCTCTTCCTGATTCTCGGCAGCGGCGTGTGGATCGGCCTCGCGCTGTCGGGCGTGGCGTGGATCGCGATGCAGCTGTTCAGCGCGCGGCCCGCAGGCGACGCGATGGCGGTCACGATCTGGGGTTCGGCCTCCAGCTGGACGTTGACCGCGCTGCCCCTTTTCATCTGGATGGGCGAAATCCTGTTTCGCACCCGGCTCTCGGAAGACATGTTCCGCGGCCTCGCGCCGTGGATGCAGCGCCTGCCCGGCCGGCTGCTGCACACCAACGTGGTCGGTTGCGCGATCTTCGCCGCCGTCTCGGGCTCCAGCGCCGCCACCTGCGCCACCATCGGCAAGATGAGCCTGCCCGAACTCGCGCGCCGCGGCTACCCCGACGGCATGGCGATCGGCTCGCTGGCCGGCGCCGGCACGCTCGGCTTGTTGATCCCGCCGTCGATCATCATGATCGTCTACGGGGTCAGCGCCGACGTGTCGATCGCGCAGCTTTTCATCGCGGGCGTACTGCCCGGCCTGCTGATCGCCGCCGTGTTCTCGGGCTACATCGCGCTGTGGGCCTGGCGCCATCCCGATCAGGTGCCACCGCCCGACGCACCGATGAGTCTGCGCGAGAAGCTCGCCGAATCGCGCAACCTGATTCCGGTGATGCTGCTGATCGCCGCGGTGCTGGGGTCGATCTACGCGGGCGTCGCCACCGCCACCGAAGCGGCTGCGCTCGGCGTCGTCGGCGCGCTGCTCATCTCGGCGGTGCAGGGCTCGCTCAACTGGCGGACCTTCAAGGATTCGCTGATGGGCGGCACGCGGCTGTACTGCATGATCGCGCTGATCCTCTCGGGCGCCGCATTCCTCACGCTGAGCATGGGCTACATCGGCCTGCCGCGCCACCTC
>CAJPFZ010000205.1 GCA_905339355.1 Burkholderiaceae bacterium | reverse complement strand
ACGTCGATCCACGGGTAGGCGGCGGCGACCGCGGCGGAGCTGTCGGGGGTGTAGTACTGCGCGCGCGCGGTTGTGGCAGCGCCGAGCAGCAGCGCGAGCAGCATGAGGGCGAGCAGGCGCTTCATGGCGTGGCGATCAGCGCCTGCAGCTGGCGTTCGGCATAGTCGTGCGCGCCGAGCGTGCCGGTGCGCGCGGTTGCGGTGATGCGGTAGACGACGACGCTCACGCCGGCCTCGTCGTGCGGCGCGCTCGCGCTGCAATCGACCTGCACGGTGAAGCCGGCCGGCGCGGGCAGCGCGAGCATGGTGCCGGTGCTGCAGCTGCCGCCGCCTTGCAGCAGCTGGTAGGCGCCCCAATCGATGCCGGCCTTGGCCGCGTAGTAGGCGCGCGTGCCAAGCAGGTCGCGCGCCGCGCCCACATGCTGCGTGGTCGACAGCGAGACGATCATCGCGCCGAGCAAGGCCAGCACGACGAGCAGGAACACGGCGGAGATCATTGCGAAGCCCGATGAAGGACGAGCGCGAAGAGTCCTCGTCATCTTCCTCATGGCGACGTGCTCACGTGGATCTGCTGCACGAGCGTGACGCTTTCCCCGCTCGACGTGAGCTTCAGACGCAAGGTCAGCAGGCCGTTGCGTGCGCTGACGGCGGTGTACGAGAACGAGCAGTCGCTGCCCACCAGGTTGGTGAGCAGCGTGTTGCTGCTCGCCGTCGACAGGGGCGGTGCCCCGGTGGCGGTCGGCTGCGCGGCTTGCATCGCGTAGCCGCTGTAGCGCCGCAGCGAGCCGGCACCGTCGCACACGAAGCTCACCGGCGAGCCGATCACCTGGAAGCGGTGGCTTGGCGACGCGAACGGGAACTGCGTGCCGCCCACGGCGTAGCTGAGTGTCGTGATGCCGCTGCCGCTGCTGGTCAGTGCACGGCTGCTGGCGCCGCTGTAGGCGTCGCCGTCGGTCAGGTTGTAGATGACGAGCCGCTGGCCGGCTGTGACGTCCACGCCGCCAGGGACGAGCACCTCAAAACTGTTGTCGGTGCCCGAATCGAGGTCGAGGAAGTCGCCGCTGCCGTCGCCTCTGGGTGCGGCGCGGTAGCGCCCGCCGGCGCTGACGGGCAGGAACTCGAGCGCGCCGCCGCTCACGCGCACACTGTTGGGCAGCGCATGCTGCACCTCGCGGGCGATGCGGCGCAGGGCGGTGTCGGCCGCGTCGGTGAGTTCGCCGCGGCGTGCCTGGTCGGCGTACGCAGTGATCGGTGCGCGGATGAACACGCCCACCATCACCGCCACGATGCCGGTCAGCGCGATGACGAGCACGGCTTCCATCAGCGTGAAGCCGCGCTGGCGGCGCGGCGAGAGGAAGATGCGGCGTGGCATCTTGTCAGCCGGTTGCATGGGGCGAGTGGCGGAAGCGGTAGCCGGTCAGCGTGATGTTCTGGCCGCGGCCCGTGACGAGCACGTCCACCCGCAGCACGGCGTCGTTGGCGAGGCCGAACGCGGCGCCCGCGCGCGTGACGGTGACGCTCGCCGCATAGTCGCTCAGCTCGGGGAAGGCGGTGCCGTCCAGGCTCGTGATGCCGGCGTTCATCGTGAAGCCGTGGTAGTCCGCGACGTTGTCGAACGGGTCGGTGCCCGACGAGCGCGACTCGCTGCCCGGCTGCGGGCCGAGCGCGCCGCCGTTGTCCTGCGGTGTCGTGCAGTCGGCGCCCGATGCCGGGGGCGTGGCGGTGTCGTTGGCGGGGTCCTGCGGGTCGCACCAGCTGAAGGGCTGCATCAGCACTTCGCTCAGCACCGATTCGGCGATCGCAACCGCCTGCTTGCGCACCATCGGGTCGGCGCTGCTGCGCACCGCGTTGTCGTAGACGACCAGGATGCCCGCGAGCGCCATGCCGACGATGGCGATGAACATCACCAGCTCGATCAGCGAGAGGCCGCGCTGGCGGGCACGTTCAGTGCACATAGCCGGTCTCGGCTTCGACGGTGATGGGTGTGGGGTAGCCGCTCACGCTGATGCTGGCGGCCGAAGACGGGCGGCCGAGCGCGTCGAACGCGATGGTGGCCGGCGTCGACACGCTGGCGCCCTGCTCGTA
>CAJPFZ010000204.1 GCA_905339355.1 Burkholderiaceae bacterium | reverse complement strand
TCAGTCGACGAGTCGGGCGGCCTGCTCGACCAGTGAAGTGAACTCACTGACGTCGTTGTCGAAGGGCAGTTGGTTGCGGAGGTTGGTCATGACATTGAGCACATCGCGCATCTTGCTGCCCTTGGCCCACACGTTGCCGCGCAGAATCTCGGCGAACTGTGCGACGGCGGCCGTCAACTGGAAGCGCGGCGAGGTGCGATTGAAATCGGACTGGAACTCAGTGGCCTTGAAGTTGCGGGCGAGTTCGCTGACGGCATGAGTGTCGGGGTCCTCGTAGCGCAGGCGGACGATGAGGGCATCAGCGCTGGCTTCGGGATTGAGTTCGACCTCGTAGAGAGCGGTGACATTGTGCCCGGCGCCAACTTCGCCGGCATCGACGGTGTTGTTGCGGAAGTCCTGGTCGGCGACGGCGCGATTCTCGTAACCGATCAAGCGATAGCGGCGCACGACGTTGGGATTGAAATCGACCTGGACCTTGGCATCCTTGGCGATGGTCTGAAGTGAGCCGGTGAGGTCCTGGGCGAAGATGCGCTCGGCGGCCTGGGTGCTGTCAAGGAAGGCGTAGGCGCCATTGCCCTTGTCGGCGAGTTGTTCCAGGAATTGGTCGTTGTAGTTGCCGTGGCCGACGCCGATGGTGGAGAGGAAGATGTTGCGGCCATAGTAATCCTGGGCGTACTGGGCCAGCACCGTGGGGTCGGTGTTACCGACGTTGGCGACGCCGTCGGAGGCGAGGATGACGCGGTTGATGACGCCGTCGCGGTAGTTGCGATGGGCCAGTTCATAGCCTGTGCGCAGGCCCGCTTCCGTGTTTGTCGAGTTCATGGGGCGCAGGCTATTGATTGCTTCGAGAATGCGATAGCGATTTTCCACCGAGGTGGGTTCGAGCACGACCCAGGCATCTTCACTGAAAGCCACAATCGCGACGCGATCGTTGGGACCCAGTTGATCGACCAGCTTGGTCAAACCGTGCTTGACCATCCCGATGCGGTCCTCATCGGCCATTGAGCCGGAGACGTCCATCACGAAGGTGAGCGAGGCATCCTTGCGCTGCCACTCGGCGATGTGCTTGCCTTGCAGGCCGACCCGCAGCAGGTAGGTGCCTTCCGGGCTGAAAGGCGAACGAGCCGCTTCCAGATTGATGCTGAAGGCGCCTTCGCTGGGTTCGGGATATTCCTGCTTGAAGTAGTTGACGACCTCTTCCACGCGGATCAGATCGGCGGGCGGCAATTGGCCGTTGCGCAGGTACTCGCGCAGTTTGGTGTACGAGGCGGTATCCACATCCAGGGCGAAGGTCGAGAGGTTGTCCTCCCGCGCATCCATGAACGGCTTGTCGGAGTAAGGATACTCTTCACGCGCCGG
>CAJPFZ010000203.1 GCA_905339355.1 Burkholderiaceae bacterium | reverse complement strand
CGGGGGCAATCCGGTGAACGAATATCTGGCGTTCTACGAACTCGGGGTCGACGGGCTGTTCAGCGACTTCGCGGGCACGGCGTTCGCGGCGCGGGCGATGCATCTGTTGAAGACCGACCAGGCCTCCGGGAAATGATTGCTGGACGAGGCGGCGTTGCCCCCCGGCGGTGGCTGCGACAACGGGTGGAAATGGCCGTGCGCTACTTGCTCACGGACGCGGCGTCGATCAACACCGCGTAGTCGTAGCCCGACCCGAGCTTGACGTCGGTGCGCACGATTCCCTTGACGGTCACCACGTCACCCAGCGCGGCCGTGTCCTTGGTCGTCACGATGATGTCGTTGCTGCCGTCGGCGGCGGAGCCCGAGCCGTCTTGCAAATGCAGCCAGTTCTTACCCATGATCCCGCGGTTGACCTTGACCACCTTCGCGCGCACGGTCACGCTCTTGTCTTTCAGGCTGGTCTTGCCCTTGACCACCTCGGCCACGGTTCTCGCGTCCGGGCTCTTGGCCTTGCTGACCTGAACCGCCGGCTCGGCGGCGGCCGGCGCGGACTTGCCAGCCCCGTGGGCGGCAGCGCGCGGATCGGCGAGCTGGCCGAACACGATGCGGTCGAAGGTCTTGTTCAGCGACTTGCTCTGGAAGTTCTGCAGCATGCTGGCATTGCCGATGGTGATGCGCTGGCCATTCTTGAGCGGCGCCTTCTCCACCGCGGCCCAGATCTCGCCCTCGGCCGTCTTCAGGCGCACGTAGGTGTAGCTGTCCACGTTCTGTGTCTGCACCACCTCGCCGCTGATGCTTCCCCCTTGCAGGGTAGGGGCGGCGTAGGCCACCGGGCCGAGCGCGGCGAGCAACCAGACCATGCGGAGGATGGAATGCTTCATAGGAATGGACTTCAGCTTCGTGTGGATAGGCAGCGATCGTGCGGTCACGGGCCGTTGCCGGGCTTGATCGATATCAGCCGCCGGACGCGCCGTGCCGCGGCGCCGCATTGACAGCAGGGTTGATCGGGCGCAATGTGTCCGGCTCCACGAGTTGCAGAGTTCACCACTGCCAAGGTCAAACAGAGGAGCGTTCCATGGTCGACTATGCAACCGACGTCAGGAAGTACACCGCCACAGTGGACGAGGCCGCCGTCGCCGCCATCGTCAAATACTGCGGCATCGCGCTGCAACGAGCGGACTCGTCACTCGTCGCCACCTCGGACCGCAAGGAGCTGGACACCATTCGCGACGGGTTCGCAGCCAAGAAGCTCGGGCTCGACGCCGGCGCGGCCGAGCCGGGCCTGCGGGCTGCCGCCGAGAAGATGAAAGCCACCGGACACAAGAGCCGGGTGACCTTCTACTACCTGCTGGCAGAGTCCACCGGCACCCTGGACAAGCTGCACTGAGCGGCGCGTCATTCGGCACGTCTGTGGCCGGAAGAGTGGAACTGCTGGACTGAGCCGGACCCGTCGCCCCGCCCACCGCGAAGGAGCATGCACATGCAGATCACCGACCTTCTCGCCCAGATGGGCGGCCTCCAGTCGATGGCCCGCGAGCTGGGCGTGAGCCAGACCGAGGTGGCCAGCGGTGCCGAAGCGCTGGCGCCGGCTATCCTCGGCGGATTCAAGAAACAGGCGCAGTCCCAGCCCACGTTCCTCGAAGGGCTCGGCGGCCTGCTGGGCCAGTTGGGCGGCGGCGGGCTTCTGGACCAGGTGCTCGGCCCCCAGCCCACCGACGTGAGCCAGGGCAACGCCGTGCTGGGCCAGATCTTCGGCTCGAAGGACGTGAGCCGCACGGTGGCCCAGAATGCCGCGGCACAGTCGGGGCTCGACCCGTCGCTGCTCAAGAAGATGCTGCCGATGCTGGCGATGCTGGTGGCCGGCTACATGGCCAGACAAGGCGGCAACGCGCCCGCGGAGTCGTCGTCGCCAGGGGGCGCAGAATTGGGCGATCTGTTGGGCGGCCTGCTCGGCGGCCGCGCTGGCGCCATGCCAGGCGGCGCCTCGCCGGGCCTCGCATCCATGCTCGACATGAACGGCGACGGCAACGCGCTCGACGACATCCTCCGCATGGCCGGCAAGGCGATGCGCTGAGGGGCCGAGAGGCCCGCGCAGGCGCGGCGGCGAGGGGGCCGACCCGAGCGCCGCGCGTCAACCGGCGCCGCGAAGCGCCACCACACCCCACAGCAGCCCGATCAGCACCGGCTGGTGCAGCATGTAGAAGCTCAGGCTCCAGCGTCCGAGCACCGCCAGCGGGTGCAGGGCAGGCGCGAGGCGGCCGGTGAGCCAGTCGCGGCGCCGCGCCAGCACCCACTGCCCGGCGGCCATACCCCACCACATCACGCCGATCCACGGCAGCACCGGCGCGAAGTCTTCGGTCGGTGGCTTGCGTGTGACGAGCCCCACCCAGTTGGTGAGCCGCGTGTCGAAGAACGGGTGCTGCACGAGCCAAGGCATGGCGATTGCGACGGCACCGGCGAGCCACAACAGGCGCCCCCAGCCGGCGGTGAGCCGCACGATGATCAGCATCACCGCGATGCCGTGCAGCACGCCGAAGTGAATGAAGCGGCCCTTGAACATCAGCCACGAGCCGATGCTCACCAGCACGGCGCAGCCCGCGATCTGCACCCATCGGCGCCAGAAACGCGGCCAGCTCTGGCCCTGCTGCGCCGCCACCGCCTGGCCCAGCCCGGCGATGAACATGAAGCCGCTGACGATCAGCGTGCGTTGCACGGTCCAGAACGGGTCGGCGTAGAAGTTCTGGCGGATGAAGCCGAAGTAGTTGAGGTCGAAGAAGAAATGGAAGACGGCCATCCAGACGATGGCCGTGGCACGCAGCGCGTCGAGGCGGTCGAAGCGCTCGTGCGGGGCGGGGGCGGCGATGGGGGTGTTCACCGCCGCGACGATAGCGCACCCCGTCGCCCGCGCGAGCTTCGATATCTATGCTGGGCCCTTCGGTACCTCAGGGGCGGACGTTTACGGCCTGGCGTCAGGCCGGCGCGAAGTTCGAGCGGCGCAACCCGGCAAACTCGAGTTCCAGCAGGGCCAGCACACCCAGCGCCTGCGCGGCGACGAAGGCATGGCCCAGCACGTTCGGTGCGAACACCCCGCCCAGCGAGACCCAGGCCGAAGCGGCGATCCAGGCGGCATTGATGCCGATCACCGTCCACACGGCAGCGCTCGACACCGCCGGCTTGCGGGCCATCCACATCAGATAGCCGGCCCACGGGAAGAGCGTCGCGCCTGCGGCCAGCAGCAAGGTGGTCGGCAGGGAGAGCAGTTCCGCGAGCAGGCCGGCGCCGAAGGTCATGAATAGCCCGGCGACGGCGCTGAGCAACGCATCGGCAACGACGGCACGGCGAAGCAGCGGGGACATGGCGACAGCGGACATGGCAGATCTCCTTTCGAACGATGGAAGTGAAGACGAGCGCATCGTCGCCATCGCCCGGCCGACGGGCGATAACGTCCGAGGTCATGCAAGCGCGCCGCGCGAGCCCTTCGCCCGCCGCTCCGCCTACGGCTTCGACCAGTGGACGTCGTCGATGAGGATCTTCGTCGTGGCGCCGGCTGCGTTGCCCGTGACGGCGTAGCGGTCGGCGATGACGAAGCCGTTGGTCACCTGCGCCATGTTCAGCGTGGCCGTCACCGGCTGGCCGAACGCTGGCGCCGAGTTGGCGGCGATGTCGCTGATCGGGATCGAGACGGTGTGCCACTGGCCGTCGTTCTGGTAGCCGTACTGGCCCGGCGAGATCGGCAGGTACGCGTCCACGCCGCTGTTGGCGCCCGCGCTTCCGGTGAAGAAGCCGATCTCCAGCTTGCCCGCGTAGGTGGTCTTGATGCTGAAGTTCAGGTGGCTGCTGGCGTTGTTGAACAGGCTCAGGTCTTCCGGATTGGCGATGTTCAGGAAGAAGCCCCAGCCCCAGGCCTTCGGCGCGGGTGTCACCTCCAGCGCGTTCGCGCCTTCAGCGGTGTCCGTCGACACGATGGCGCCCACGGCGGTCGGTGGCGCGTCCCACGGTTGCCACGAGGTGAACGGCGTGTTCGGACCGGTGGGTACCGCGGCGCCCGCGGGAATGGTGTCGGCGAAGAGGTAGTAGTCGTTCGCCGTGATGGTCGGGTTGGCGACCGCGGGCTTGTAGTAGATGGCGTCGTCGGCCGTGAAGGTCGTCGAGTCCCGCACGCTCGCGGGATAGAGGTCATGGACGACGTAGCGCGCCTTGCGGCTCACGTCGAACAGGCCCCAGCCGTTGTCGCCGCCCTTCCATGGTTCATCGAAGGCCTCGAAGTAGAAGATCTTCACCGGACCGTCCGTCCACGCGGCGAGTCGGTCGACGTACATCTTCTGGTTCACCGGGTGCGAGCGGTTGGCCTCGGGGCCCTCGGCCTTCCAGCCGGTCTCGCCGATGGTGATCGGAATGTCGATGCCCTGGCTGGTCATGTACGCCTTGACGGCGTTGTAGTCCGCCTTGGCCTTGGCGATCATGCCGTCCATCATCGCGGCGGCGCGCTGCGGCTCGGCGACGCTCTCGTGCTTCCACTCGAAGCCCGGCACGTACACGCTGTCGAGCAGCGGGTATGTGTGCAGCGACACGAAGTCGATCACGTCGAGCACCTTGCGCGTCTGGTACTTGTCGCCGTCGTTGGCGAAGAAGGCCCAGTTGTCGTCGGTGGTCACCGGCTGCGCCACTGCAGCGCGCACGGTGGTGATGTAGTCCACCATGTCGTCGGGCGGCACCTGCAGGCCCGACCAGTCGACCATGGTCTCGTTGCCCACGCTCACGGCGACGATGATGTTGCCGTAGGTGTTGGCCAGCGCGATGCCGCGCGCGATCTCCGCCTGATTCTCGGCGTCGTGCGTCGCCTTGGGGCCGGAGATCCACACGCCCAGCTGCACCTTGATGTCGAGGTTGTTGTTGGCGATGGTCTCCAGGATCACCTTGCCGTCGACGTCGTGGCTGCCGAAGATGCGGATGAGCTTGAAGTTGCCCTGCTCGAGCAGCTGCAGGTCCTCGAGCACCTCGGCGGCGGTCGGCGGCGTGCTGCGGTCCGGGCCGCGGTAGCCCGAGTAGGCGACCGCGTTGCGGCTGAGGAAGTCGGCGCTCAACGCGCGGACGCTCGAGATGGGTGGGGGCTCGACCGGTGCCGGCGTGCTGTCGCCCCCGCCGCCGCAGGCGGAAAGGGTCAGCGACAGCAGCAGGGCCATTCCGGACGCGAGCAGGCCGCGCCTGCCGGTAGCGTGTTGTGTCATGGTGATGTGCGGGTTCGTCAAAAAAGGGGGCGGGGACGGTTCCGTTGCCTCGCTCGTATCTCGTCAGTGACTGAAATCGATTTCTGAAATCGATTTCACACGGTAACCCAAACCGCATCTGGTACTCAATCAGGGAAAGTCCTCCCGGACTCGGTGACCTCATCGCCGCCCTCGGCATGCCTAGCCGCGATGACCTCCGAGGTCATGGAAGCCCTTCGCGCGCTGGGCTATCGTCGCGGCCATGCACGCAGCCACCCGCCCCCATGCCAACGTCGGCCACCTGATCCGCGAATGGCGCCAGCGCCGCCGCCTGAGCCAGCTCGACCTCGCCTGCGAAGCCGACATCTCGACACGCCACTTGAGCTACGTGGAAACCGGC
>CAJPFZ010000202.1 GCA_905339355.1 Burkholderiaceae bacterium | reverse complement strand
CGTCGATCACCGCATGCGAATAGCCGCGGCTCATCACCTGGCTCTTCACGAACAAGGCTTGTTCGTACTGCGGCGCGCCCGGGGTCGGCTCGTTGTCGGCGTAGTCGCGGTCCATGAAGAGGTAGCTGCCCGGCTGCAGTTCGCCATAGACGCCGCTGGCCGCCTCGAACCAGAAGCTGCCAGTGCCGGCGCCGGTGATCAGCGGGCAGCCGATGCCGGCCGCGCCCACCGCTGCCTGCGCGGCGCGCGCGAGTGTCGCCGCATGGTGGATCGCGGCCTCGCGTTCGGCCGCCGTGTGCAGATGCTGCGCGCGGCCGTGGTAGGCCTGCAAGCCGGCGAAGACGAGGCCGTGCGAGACCACCTGCTGCGCGAGCGCTCCGGCGGCCGCCGGAGCGACGCCGCAGCGCCCCTGCCCGACGTCGATCTCGACCAGCACATCCATGCGAGCGCCCGTGTGCTTGAGTGCCGCGGCGAGGCGGTCCACGCCGAGCGCGGAATCGACCGCGATCGCGAGCCGCACGCGGGTGGCGAGCTCGGCCACGCGGCGCAGCTTGGCGGCATCGACCACCTCATTGCTGATGAAGATGTCGCCGACGCCGAGATCCGCAAGCACCTCGGCCTCGCTCGTCTTCTGCACGCACACGCCGACCGCGCCGGCCTGAATCTGAAGCCGAGCAATGGCCGCGCTCTTGTGCATCTTCGCGTGCGGCCGCAGGCGCAGGCCGCGGCCGCGCGCGAACTCCGCCATGCGCGTGAGGTTGCGCTGCATGGCGTCGAGATCGATGACGAGGGCCGGCGTGTCGATCGCCGCCACCGGATCGCCACGCGCGGCGGCCGCCCTCATGCGGCGCTCCCCACGCGGTCGGCGGACTCGTCCAGCGATTCGACGTCGAGGTGCGCACTGTCGCTCCAGCCGACCAGCATGAACCCCTCGGGCGTGAACAGCAGGCGGTTGATGCTCGCGTTGCCGAGCTGCCAAGAGCGCGGCGCCTGCAGGTCGATGCGCGAGGCGGCGCGGTACAGGCAGTCCATCACGCCGCCGTGGGCGACGAAGGCGATGGTCTCGCCAGGGTGCGCCGCGGCCAACCGCGAGGCGGCAGCGACGCTGCGCTCATAGAACTGGCGCAGCGTTTCGCCGCCGGCCGGCGCGAAGTCGAGGTCGCGTTTGCGCCAGCGTTCGCTTTCGGCCGGCCAGCGCGCTTCGATCTCGCGCCAGGTGAAACCTTCGAATTCGCCGAAATGGCGCTCGCGCAGGCCGCGGTCGGTGACGATCTCGCGGCCGCTGCCTTGAGCCACCGCCTGGGCCGTCTCGACGGCGCGCGCGAGGTCGCTCGAATAGACCGCCGCAAAGCCCTCGTCTGCCACCGCCCCGGCGAGCCGCCGTGCCTGCCAGCGACCGCGCTCGTTGAGCGGGATGTCGAGCTGGCCCTGGATGCGCGTGTCGACGTTCCAGGCCGTCTCGCCGTGGCGTATTGCGATGATGCGCGTGAGGTGTTCGTGCATCAGCCCAGCAACCGCTTGTTCAGCGTATAGGTGCCCGAGTGGGTGGCTTCGCCGCGCACATAAGGGTAGATCGCCTGGCGCAGCTGATCGCCGGTGAAGGCGCCTTCCACCGGCGCGCGCTCGATGCCCAGCGCATACAGCGTGAACACGTAGTGGTGCACGAGCGAATCGTTGAAGGGCGGGAACGGCCCGTCGTAGCCGAAATAGTCGCCCTTCATCGCCTCGTCGGCGGCGAACCAGCCGGTGAAATCGTTCAGGCCGTGGCGCGCGCCGTGCAGCGTGGCGGGCCCGGGCTTGCCGCGCGCCGTGAAGCCGCGGCTGAACTCGCCTTCGCGGATCTCGTGTAGCGAGACCGGCAGGTCGACCAGCAGCCAGTGGAAGAAGTCGACACGCGCCAGCTCGGCCGGAATCTCGCGGTCGGGCTGGTTCACGTCGTCGCCGCGGCTGGGCACGTCGAAGTCGTGGCAGATCAGCGCGAACGACAAGGTGCCTGCGGGCACGTCGCTCCATGCGAGATGCGGGTTGAGGTTGTCGGAGAAGGTGGGCTTGCCCGCGGCGTCGAGCCGGCCGGCAGCGAATCGCACCGGGATGGGTTCGCCGTTGATCCAGCTGTTGCTCCAGAGCTTCATCGTGTTCTCCTCGTGTCGATGTGTCGGGCGCCGGCGGAGGCTCAAACGCCCCAGACGACTTCCTTGTTGGCCGCGAGCGCGCGTTTCAACATCTCCACCAGCGGCCAGGCCCGCTGGCGCAGCGTCACCCCCTCGGCCGGCGGCAGCGTGCGGCCCTCGGCGGCCGCGTCGGCCTCGGCCTGCTTGCGCGCGGCCTCCTCGTCGAGGATCGCCTTCTCGATGGCCGCGATGGCGGCGGGCATTGCGGCGGGCTCGATGATGCCCTTGGGCGAAGGCGTCTTGCCGATGATGCGCAGCACGTGGTCGCCACTCGGACCCATCATGATCACGTCGCCGGCTGCCTTCGACTTGAATTTGTAGATCATCGGTACATGTATGCGCGGTTGAACGGATAGGGCGATTGTGCGCCCGTCATCGGCCCCTCGTTGACCGCGCCGCTGGGTCGCGAGGCGAGCATCTGGTACAGCGAGATCCAGCCGTGTTCGAAGCTCATCGCGCTGCCGGCGAGGTAGAGCCGGTAGGCGCGCACCACGCGTTCCTGGGTCAGCTCGCGCGCCCGCTCGAGGTTCGCCTCCAGGCCGTCGCTCCAGGCCCACAGCGTGCGCGCGTAGTGCGGACGCAGGTTCTCCACGTCCAGCGGCTCCAGGCTCGCTTCGCTCATCGTCTTGAGCACGTGCGACACGTGCAGCAGCTCGCCGCCGGGGAAGATGTAGCGCTCGATGAAATCGCCGATGCCGGCACCGAGCCGGTCGTTGCGCGTGCCGCCGGCGGTGATGCCGTGGTTCATCAGCAGGCCGCCCGGCTTGAGCAGGCGGTGGATCTTGGCGAAGTACTCCGGCAGGCGCGCCCGCCCCACGTGCTCGAACATGCCGATCGAGGCGACCTTGTCCCAGGGCTCGTCTTCCGGCAGGTCGCGGTAGTCGCGCAGCTCCATTGTCACGCGGCCCGCGAGGCCACGTTCCTCGATCAGCCGGTTGACGTGTGCATGCTGGTTCCGGCTCAGCGTGATGCCGTGCGCCTCGACGCCGTAGTTCTCGGCCGCCCACAGCAGCAGCGCACCCCAGCCGGCGCCGATGTCGAGGAAGCGCTCGCCTTCGCGCAGCATCAGCTTGCGGCAGATGTGGTCGAGCTTGGCTTCCTGCGCCTGCGCGAGCGACATGCCGGCGTCGCGGAAGTAGGCGCAGGAGTAGACGCGCCGAGGGTCCAGCCACAGCGCGTAGAAGTCGTCGGACACGTCGTAGTGGAACTGGACCTGCTCGGCGTCCAGCTCCTTGCGGTGGCGCGCCTTCGAGCGGCTGCGGCGCGTCAGCGCGCCCCACCAGCGCAGCGGCGCCGGTCCCGGCTCCCCGCGTGTCGGGTTTTCGCTCACCATCTGCGCGGCTATGCGCATCAGGTCGCGCATCGTGCCGTCGACCTCGACGCGGCCTTCCACGTGGTCCTCGGCCACGAGGCCGACCTGCCCGGCAGCGATCCGCGCCAGTGCGGAGAGCTCGCGAAGCCGCAGGGTCACACGCGCATCGAGCGCACCGACGCGCTCTCCGGCAGGCAGTTGCACCGCGAGCGGCACCTCCAGCGAGGCAAGCTTCTTCTCCAACAACGACGTGAAGGAACTCATGGCTTGGCTTCGGAGAACGGAGCCCCGTGGTCCGGGCCCCCTCGGCCCACCCGTGCAGCGCTCCTGCGGCGACTTTACAAAGAATCGCCTTCCGAAGCTGCAGTGTGCGTCAGTTCGACAGGCGATCCGGCCCGGGTGGTTGCGGCGCGGCCAGCCGGGCTTCGAAGCTCGCGCTGTCGAGCGCGGGCGCGAACAGGAAACCCTGGTACTGCTCGCAGCCGCTGCGTTCGAGGAATTCGCGCTGCGCCTCGGTCTCGACGCCCTCGGCAACGATCTCCAGATGAAGCGCCCGCCCCAGGTTGACGATCGCGTTGACGATGCCGACGTCGCTCTGGTCACCAGGCAGTCCGCGCACGAAGCTGCGGTCGATCTTCAGCCTGTCGATCGGGAAGCGCTTCAGGTAGCCGAGGCTGGAGTAGCCGGTGCCGAAATCGTCGATGGCGAGCTTGACGCCCAGCTGCGACAAGGCCTGCAGACGAACCAACGCCTCGTGCGCGTCCTGGATCAGGATCGACTCGGTCAGTTCGAGTTCGAGCAGCTCGGGCGGCAGCTGCACTTCATGCAACGCCTGCGCCACGCGCTCGACGAAGCCGGCACGGTGGAACTGCACCGCCGAGACGTTGACCGACACCACCAGGCCGCGGCCCTGGGCGTGCCACGCCGCCGCCTGCTGCAGCGCCTGGCGCAGCACCCAGTCGCCGATGGCGACGATGAAGCCGCTTTGCTCGGCCACCGGAATGAACTC
>CAJPFZ010000201.1 GCA_905339355.1 Burkholderiaceae bacterium | reverse complement strand
CGGAAGGCGCGGGGGCGGCGGTGACCACCACGGGCGCCGTGCGTGTGGACGGCGCGGCGCTCGGCGCGGCCGGCCGCGCCGACGCCGTGCCTGCGGCCATCGCAAACGGTGGCGCCGGCGCCACCGTCTTGCGCGCCTCGGCTGCCACCGGCGTGTCGCGGCGCGTGGTCTCGACCTTGGTGCGGGCCTTAGGCGCCGTTCGGATCGTTGCCTCGGCAACGCGCGTGGGTGCTCGCGAAAGCGTTGGCGTTGGCCTTGGCGTTGGCTTTCGCTCTGCCGAAGGTGCAACTTCAATCGGACTGGCCGGCGGCGGCGTTGGCGCGACCACCACGCTCTCCGGCGCGTCGGCCGCCACTCTTGCCGCTGGCGAGGGCGCGAGCACAGGCGGCAGCGTCTGTTCCACGACAGCCGCCACCGGCGCGCGTCCGCGCTGCCAGGCCGTCCACGCCTCGCCCAGCAGTGGCACGCTGAGCATCCCGACGGCCGCCACGCCGGACGCGAGCAACACGTTGCGCGCCCGGCTGCCGCGCTCCGGCGCCGCCGCAGCACTCGCCGCCATCGCAGCGCCCGCGGCGATCGGCGCCGCGATGCGTGTCACCGGCGTCGGCGAGTGGTCGATCGGCATGCTGTCGTCGCGCGCAAGCCGCCAGCCGCGCTGAAGCGAGGCCTCGAGTTCCTTGTCGTGCAACGCACGGGTGGCCTGTGCGATCAGCTCCTTGTGCGGCCGCTGCGCCGGCGCGCCGGTGTCGTGCGCATCGACCAGCCGACGCACCAGCGACAGCGCCGCCGCCAGCCGCCGGTTGTTCCACCCGCCCGCGAGCCCCTCGTCGGGCAGCGGCAGGTAGCGGCGCAGCATCGCCGCGAGGCTGAACATGTCGCAGCGCCAGTCGAGCTGGCGCGTCGGCAGCAGGTTGCCGTGCCGCCCGGCCTCCAGCGCCTGCAGCAGGCGCGGCGACTGGTAGGCGTAGTCGACCTGGTGGCCGATCGGCAAGGCCGTCTTCAGCGGTTCGCCCGACACCAGAGAGAAGGCGAAGTCGATCAGCGCGATCTGCTCGAACTGCAGATGAAAAGACTGCCCGGGCCGCGCCGGATCGAAGTCGGCCGGGCCGACCGGGATGCAGACGTTGTCGGCCTTCAGGTCGAGGTGCACGAGCTGCAGGTCGTGGATGGCGTCGAGCGCGATCAGCCCGTGCCGCGCCAGCGCCCACCAATGTGCGCAGTCTTCGAACACATGGCGCAGCACGCGGCCCTCGCGTTCCACCGGCAGGAGCGTCGCCCAGTGGTCCACCGTGATGCCGGCGTCGTAAGTCTGCACCAGCGCCGGCCGGCCGCTCGCGCCGCGGTCGAACCGCACCACGTCGGGCACCGGGCCGATGCCGTGGCCGACCAGCCGCGCCAGGATGCGCCACTCGCGTTCGGTCCAGTGGCGGAAGTCGGCCCCCATGCTGGACAGAAAGCGCTTGGTGTAGCGCCGCCGCTCGCCCGGCAGCGCCTCCTCGCGAAACACCTCGACGTGCTCGCCAGTCACCATCTGCAGCCGGCCGCGGCCGAACACCCGCTCGACGTTCTCGGGGCTCATCAGCCGCTCCTCTCGCCGTCGCCGCGCTTGGCTGCCCAACGCGGTGCAGTCATCGAGAGGCGCGTGCGCCGCACCAGCAGCACGGTGGCGTCGTCGGTGCTGCCGTTCGAGCGCGCGAGCGAGATCAACGACTCGCAATGCCGCGACAGCGGTGCCCCCTCGGGCGGCGCCGACAGGTCCGCCATGTCGACATGTTTGTGCACGCCGTCGCTGCACAGCAGCAGCATCTCACCGTGCCCGAGCGTCGTGAGCACGACATTGGGACGCGACACGGCGCCGTTACCGACCATGCGGGCCGGATCGCCCGGCGCGCCGCCCGGCGGCGGCGTTTCGCCGAGCTGCTCGAAGGTGTCGTCGCGTGTCAGCGCTTCGGCGCCGCGATCGCCGCTCGCGGCGACGCGGTAGACGCGGCAGTCGCCGACCCAAGCGACAAGCCACTTCGACGCGAAGACATTGACCGGCGCGCACAGCGCGACGGTGGCCGCGCCTGGCAGTTCGGTCAGCTCGGCAATGCTCTCGGCGATCGCCCGGTCGGCCGCCAGCACCGCCTCGCACACGCTGTCGGCGCGGATGCGGTGCCCGTCGAGCGCCGCGTGCAGCCGCGCCACCAGTTCGCGGCTCGCCAGCGCCGCCATCGCGCCGCCGCCGACGCCATCGGCCACGACGAAGAGCTTGCCTGGCCGGGCCAGCGTGCTGTGGGCGTCCTCGTTGACCCAGTGCACGCTGCCGCGCGACGAGGCGGCCGCGGCCGTGATGCGTCCGAACACCGCCGGCTGCACGCATTGGTGGGGCGCTGTTCGCGGCGCGGGCACCACCCCGGGTTCGAGCGGCGTGATCATCGGCATGACAGCACCAGCTCGCATGCGGGGTGATCGTGCAGCCCGGCGCCGAGCACCATCGTCTGGCCGGGCTTCCAGCGAAAGCGGCTGCCGGCGGGATACAGCGCACCGTCGATCACGACGCCGTTGTCGCCGTGCACGACCACGTCGGCACCCGACTCGTCGACCGCGACGATGTCGAGGTGATGGCCGGACACCGCCTCGTGCGCGCGGTCGACCACCAGTTGCTGGTTGCGCGAGCGGCCGATAGCGATCGGCAGCGCCGCGGGGCTGAGTTCGAGCTGGCGTTCGCCGCCGGCGAGCCGCGCCGTCATCGTCAGGCTTGCACCTGCCGTTCGCGCCAGCAGGATCGGCGTCAGCGGCGTGCGCGGCGTCGCCTGCGCGATCGGCGTGATGCGCGCGCTCGCCGCAGCCGGCACGCGCAAGGCGATCCACGGGTAGTCGCTTGCCGGCCCCTGCGCCTGAGCCGACAGCACGATGCGCGCGCCGTCGTGCAGCTTCACCGGCGGGGCAGCGGCATCGCTCGATGGCCCGCCGCAGCGTTCGACCGAGCCGGTCGGCCACTCCAGGCGAATCCCGTTGGTCGAGCCCACATCGCTCACCCACCAGGCGTCCTGCTCCAGCCAGAGCTCGCCGTGGCGGCGGCTGGTGTAGGTGCCGTTGACGCGGATGTCGCAGCCTTCGCCCTTGCCGATGACGTAGCGGCGCCCCGCCACCACGGCCTGCAGCACCACGCGCCGCCGGCCGTCGCCGTCTTCGACGTCGAACTCGCAGCGCTGCCCGGCCAGCGGCGTGGTCAGCGCCGCGCCGGACCGCGCCTGCACCGGCGGTGCCGACGGCCGCGCCGAATCGAACTCCGACCAGCGGCCCACGATGCTGATCTGGTAGGGCCGCGATGCCGGCGACGGCGGCGCGACACGCAGCGCGTCGATCAGCTCGCCGTATTCGCCGTCCTCGTCGATCTCGTCGCGTGCCTGCAGGTCGATCAGGCCCGCGAACTGCGACAGGTCGATGGCTGACGCGTTGGGCAGGCCGGCGATGACCTCGCGCGCCAGGTAGCGCTTGACCTGCTCCGGCTTGAACTCGCGCATGAACTGCTGCAGCAGCAGCCGTGCATCGCCGCCGCCGGCGCTGTCGACGCCGATCGAGGTCAGCACGAAGCGGTCATGGTCGGCGATCGCCAGATGCAGCCGCACGTGGCTCGCGACGAAGTGCTCCAGCTCGTCGCGGATGGCGGCGATCAGCGCGGCATACGCGCCCAGGTGCTCGGCGTCGGGCAGCGCCGAATCGCCTGGCTGCGCTCGCGGGCCGGCGGCGAGCGGCGCCGGCGTGGTGTCCGCCGGCGGCAGGTCGGGACGGCCGACCAGGTCGTTCACGCGGTGCACGTGGTCGAGAACCCATGATTTGAGCGACATGTTCGGCAACTCCTCTTCAGTTCCGGTAGGCGATGACCAGCGTGGCCAGCGGCCCCGCGTTGCGCAGGTGGCGCACACGCGGCGCCGCCGGCAGGCCGTAGCGCGCGGTGCGTTCGATGAAGCGGCCCCAGGCCGGCTGCAGCGTGTCGCCAGCGTCGACGCGCCGCTTGAGCGCCGGCAGCGAGAGGTCGATCAGCAGCGCGATGCGCGACACGTCGCCGACCAGCACGACGGCGCGGCGCAGCGTGTCCTCGATGTCGGCCAGGCAGTCTTCGAACGGCCCATCGAAGGTCCACACCAACGGAGTCGGAAGCGTCTGCGACGCAGGATTGAGCAAGCGTGCGGTTCGGCTCATGGTGCCGTCCCCCCGACGAGCCCCAGCTGCCGTCCCGCGATCTGCATCGCGATCTCGGCCGAGGGGTTGGGCCCGTGGTCGCTGGCGCCATGCACCTGCCCGCCCTGCACCGTCCAGTTGCGCTCGCTCAGCACGGCGATGGCCTTGGTCCACGGCCCGCCCGTGCTGCCGTCGGCCCGGTAGGCGGCGACATACCACTTGTAAGGCCGCAGCGCACCGCAGGCGCTGCGCGCGCTGTGCTGCACGCCATCGGTTCCGGCGCAGCGGCGCGCCAGCTCGTCGAGCGGAACACCGTCGCCGGGGAAGCTCGGCGTGCCGGTCTTGCCGGCGATCCATTCGAAGCCGCGGCAGCGCTTCGCGTCGAAGATCTGCTCGCACGCCGACCGCGCCGTGCCGTGCCGATGGCTGAACGAGAGGCCGCTCAGGATCACCTGCGCGGCGTCGCGCGGCAGCCCGTGCGCCTGGGGTGGCGCGAGGCCGAAGCGCTGCACCGCCGAGGCGAGCTTTGCCTGCTCGCCGCCGCCGACACCGCGCAAGCCCGCCACGAGGTGCGGGCGCCGCAGCTCGGGCTGGCCATTGGCCGCCGCCGCGAGGGTGGCCATCATGCCGGCCACACCGAGCGCGCTGGAGCGGGCATGTCCCTGGCCCCAGCCTTCGGCGACCACGTCGACGACCGCGCCGCCACGGCACTTCTCCCAGTCGTCGTCGCTGCGCTGGCGACCGTCGGCGCCGAGCGAGCAGCGGCGCACGATGTCCTGCTTCAACGCGGCTGGCGGCGTGAGCTGCAGCGGCGCGCCGAGGCGGCCCGCCACCGGCTCGCTCATCAGCCGTCCGTAGGCCACGGCCGTTGCGAGCGGCTGCACGGCGCCGGCCTCCGCCGTGGCGTCCACCGCACGGCCGAAAAGCAGGTCTTGCTTGCCGCAGTCGCTGCGTGCATCGGCGCAGCCGCCGTTCCAGCCGAAGGCCAGCGCCGCCGTCTGCACGTCCCACGGCCGGCGGCAATCGGCAAAGTCCTTCTCGCTGCAGAACATGCGGTCGAGAAAGCGCGCCGAGTCGGATCGCATCAGCTGCCCCCGCAGGCTGTTCGGCGAGGGCGCGGCGGGCTGCTTCATCGCGGCCTGCTCGGCGGCCAGCCAGCGCGCACCGACGTCGCGGTCGGCGAGAAAGGCCGCGGCCATGATGGGCTTCACCGTCGATGCCGGCATCGCGTCGTGGAACACCGCCGGGTTCAGCAAGGCGTCGGGCCGGTACTGCACCGGGTACGGCAGCCGCCGGTCGCAATGCAGGTCACGCCCGGGCCCGTCGACCTCCTGGTGCGCGCAGGGCGAGAGCGCGCCGGCAAGCGCCTCGATGCGCCCGCTCGCGACGTCGATCACCGCCACCGCGGCCATGCGCACCATCGCGCTCTCGAGCAGCCGATGGCCGATGGTCTGCGCCTTGTCTTCGGCGCGCGCGATGCCCAGCGTGCGGCACACGTCCTGGCGCCCGGTGTAGCAGGCGGCCGTCTTCTGCGCCAGCGCCTGCAGCCGCGGATCGATGGTCACGTCGATCGAGAAGCCGACGTCCACCGCGGCGCCGTCGACAACGATGCGGTTCGCGCCGAAGCGGTAGTCGCCAGGCTCGCCCGCCGCCGCTGCCTGCTCGCGCGGCTCGGTGTACAGGCGGTACAGCGCGCCGGTGGGGCGGCGCAGCGTCTCGAGCGGCTGCAGCATCGCCTGGAGCGAGGGCGGCACCATCCAGCGCGGATCGTCGACCGGCAGGCCGGGCGTCGCCTCGCCAGGCAAGGCCGCCGGGACGGCGGCCCCGGCGCCGTCGGCCGCCGCCATCTCCGGCAGCGCGCACAGGCGCTGCTGCACCTTGCCCGCGCCGGCGATGAAGTGCGTCGGCGCCGAGCCCGTGCCCGCGCCCAGATAGACGCAGCCGGCCACGCCGCTCCACGGGTTGTGGCGCGCGAGCTGGCGCGGCGCGAGCGCCATCATCTGCTCGGGCCGCCAGCGCGTCGCGATGGACGCGGGCACCGTTCCGCGCCAGGCGAGCACGTCCAGCATGCGCGC
>CAJPFZ010000200.1 GCA_905339355.1 Burkholderiaceae bacterium | reverse complement strand
GGAGCTTGCGCATGAACGCCTCGACCACTTTCGTGTCCGCCCCGGCGACGCTGGCCGCCCGGCTGCTGGAGTGCGCACCTGACGACGAACAGCGCCTCGTGCTGCATCGGCTGCGCCGTCAGGTGATCGGGCCGCTGCTCGTGGCCGGCACGCTGGTCGCGCTGTGGAGCGCCTGGGCGCCGCTGTCCGGTGCGGTGGTGGCGAGCGGCCACGTGCAGGCGGCGCTCGGGCGCAAGGTCGTGCAGCACCAGGAAGGCGGGATCGTGCGCTCGCTGCTGGTGCGCCAAGGTCAGGCCGTCCGGCGCGGCGAAGCGCTGCTCGTGGTCGGCGACGTGCGCAGCGACGCCGCGCTCGACATGCTGCGCAAGCAGGCCGACGCCGAGCGGCTGCGCAGCGAGCGCGCGCGCGCCGAGATGAGCCTGGCGCCGGCGTTCACGCTGCCCGCCGACCTGAAGGTGTCGCCGGAGATGCAAGCCCGCGAACGTGCGCTCTTCGAATCACGCCGGCGCACCCTCGACGAGCAGCTGGCGGCGATGCAGTCGCAGGCGCAGCAGGCGCGCGCGCAGATCGGCGCGCTCGCCGGCCAGCTGCAGGCATCGCAGCGATCGGCCGAGCTCGCGCGCGAAGAGCTGGGCATCAACAGCGAGCTGGTCGCGAGCGGCTTCGTGTCGAAGGCGCGGCTGCTGATGCTGGAACGCGGGGTGGCCGACACGGCGATGCGCGCCGAAGCCTCGCGCGGCCAGATCGCCGAGGCGCAGCAGCAGGTGAGCGCGCTGGGCAACGCGATGGCGCAGGCGCGCGGCGCCTACCAGCAGCGCGCGGCCGACGAGCTGAAGGAAGCCACCGCGCGACTGCGCGAGCTGGAAGACCGGCTGCGCCCGTCGCAGGATCAGTTCGACCGCCAGACGGTGCGCGCGCCGGTCGACGGCACGGTGATGGCTCTGCGCGTCGGCGCGGTCGGCACCGCGGTCGGCCCGCGCGAGCCGCTGCTCGAGATCGCGCCGTCGCAAGAACGGCTGGTGGTCGAGCTGCGCATCGATCCGCACGACATCGAGCACGTGCGCCAGGGCGATGCCGCCGAGGTGCGCCTGTCTGCCTTCGAAGCGCGCAGCACGCCGCTGTTGCCGGCGGTGGTGACCTCGGTGTCGCCCGATGCGGTGACCGAATCCGGCGGCAAGCAGTCTTGGTACGCCGCGCAGGTGGAGGTGAAGGCCGATGCGCTCGCCGCCCACCCGCAGCTGCGGCTGCAGGCCGGCATGCCGGCCGAAGTGTTCGTGACCACGCCGCCGCGCAGCCTGCTGCGCTACCTGCTGGAGCCGCTCGGTGTGTTCGGGCGCCGCGCGTTGCGCGAGCCCTGAAGGAATTCCCCCGGCTGTCGGGGGTGCTAGGAGTCCCGGGTCGTGTCGGGTGCAGAGCCTGCCAGGTCCACGAGGACGTATTTCGTGACTTCGTCTTGTTCTCCCTCAACCTGATCTGGAGAGATTCATCATGGCCATCAATATCTTCGGCGACGCCTTCAACAACGTGCTCACCGCCGGCTCGAACGCAGACCACAACATCTACGGCCTCGGCGGAAACGACACGCTGACCGGCCTGGGCGGCAACGACCTTCTCGACGGCGGCACCGGCGCCGACGCGATGGCGGGCGGCACCGGCAACGACGTCTACATCGTCGACAACGTCGGCGACAACATCACCGAGAACTTCTTCGCCGGCACCGACCGCGTGGAGGCCTCGATCAGCTGGTCGCTCGCCCCCGACATCTGGGTCGAGAACCTGACACTGACCGGCGCGGCCAGCATCAACGCCACCGGCAACACGCTCAACAACGTGCTCAAGGGCAACAGCGGCAGCAACGTCATCAACGGCGGCGCCGGCGCCGACACGATGGAAGGCGGCCTGGGCAACGACTCGTACCACGTCGACAACGCGGGCGACACGATCGTCGAAGGCGTCGGGGCCGGCACCGAGTGGGTGTACTCGACGGTGACGCACACGCTGTCGGCCAACGTCGAGAACCTCGACCTCGACGGCGCGGCGGCGATCAACGGCTACGGCAACGAATTGGCCAACACGATGTACGGCAACAATGCCAACAACGTGCTGGACGGCAAGGCCGGCGCCGACACGATGTACGGGCAAAGCGGCGACGATTCGTACTACGTCGACTCGTCGCTCGACGTCGCCAGCGAAGGCGTCGGCGCCGGCACCGACAAGGTGTTCTCGCGCGCGGCCAACTTCACGCTCGGCAGCAACGTCGAGAACATGAAGCTTCTCGACCAGAGCTTCGTGATCCTGCCCAACGGCCTGATCGGGCTGCTGCCGGCGGGCGTCAACGGCACAGGCAACAGCCTGGCCAACGTGATGGACGGCAATGCGGTGGCCAACTCGCTGAGGGGCATGGCAGGCAACGACACGATCTCGGGCCTGGGCGGCAACGACACGCTCGACGGCGGCACCGGCAACGACACGATGAACGGCGGCCTGGGCAACGACACCATCGTCGTCGACTCGGCGCTCGACGTGGCCAGCGAGCTGGCCGGCGAAGGCACCGACCTCGTCCAGGCGTCGGTCAGCTACACGATCAGCGACGTCGACGTCGAGAACCTCACGCTCACCGGCGTCGGCAACATCAGCGGCACCGGCAACGCCGTCGCGAACACGATCACCGGCAACGCCGGCAGCAACTACATCAACGGCATGGCCGGCGGCGACACGATGCAAGGCGGCCTGGGCAACGACACCTACGTCGTCGACAACATCTTCGACACGGTGATCGAGGCCGTGGGCGCGGGCACCGACTGGGTGTACGCGAGCATCACCGAGACGCTGTCGGCCAACGTCGAGAACCTCGTGCTGACCGGCGCCGCGGCCATCAACGGCACCGGCAACGCCTCGGACAACCAGCTGCACGGCAACTCGGCGGCGAACGTGCTGATCGGGCTGGCGGGCAACGACTCGATCTTCGCGAACAGCGGCAACGACACGGTGCAAGGCGGCACCGGTTCGGACACGATCCACGGCGACCTCGGCAACGACACGCTGCGCGCAGTCGACAACGTGTTCTTCGCGGACGACTTCGCCGAGGACCGCTTCGTGTTCGACACCGCGCTGAACGCAGTGACCAACGTCGACCTGATCGACAAGGCCAACTTCACGGCGGCCGGCGGCGAGGGTGTGGACGACGACATCCACCTGGACAACGACATCTTCACGGCTTTGCTGTCGGTGGGCGGCACCAACCTCGGCCAGCTGGGGGCGGGCTACTACTTCGAAGGCGCCGGCCTCACCGGCAACGGCGCCTTCGACCCCATCGGCATCTACAACAACACGACGACCGGCCAGCTCTTCTACAACTCTAGCTTCGGCGTGGCCGGCGACAGCGTGCTGTTCGCGGTGGTCAACGTTGCCGGCGTGGCCGGAGGCTCGGCCATCCTCTCGCCCGAGGAATTCGAGCTGATCGGGTGATGCGCTGATCGGGAATCGGGAGCTTGGCGCGCCGCCCGGGGAGGAAGGGCGCGGGCGGTGCGCGTTTGCGGGAAGGAGACTGTCGTGTCACACGGTGATGGGAACACGGGGACGGGGGTGCGGCACGCGCGAGCGCGAAATTCGCACGAGTGACAACCACTGCCGAGCCCTGGTGTTGTGGGGCCCCTGAATCAGGGTGTCGCCACCTGGTTTTCGACGTGGGAAGCTTCTGCCTGCGCAAGCAGCCAGTCTTTCTCTGGGCGCTGCATCACCCAAAGGAACCTTCACCATGTCACTGTTTCAAGGCCTTTTCCAGGGCTCATTGTTCAGCGATGAGAGCCTGCTGCAATCGAGAGACGGCTACCGCCCGATGTCCAGAGCAACGAGCGACGAGCTGGCGTTCGAGGAGTGGACACAGCGCGTCACGCACCAACACGAGCTGAGTGTCGCCCGCGAATTGGCAGGCTTGCCTGAAGAGGCATTGGCGGGGCTCGCATCGGTTTTCGAGCGTTCGCCCCGGCGTCGTCGCACCGACAAGCTGCGCCACGCGATACCCGTCGGGGCGGCATCGATGCTGGTCGGCGCGCTGGTGCTGTGGGTCGGTGCGAGCGTCGGCGGCGTGGCCGCGGCGTTGCTGCAGGCCTTGGGTGCCGGCTTCCTGGCCGTTGGCGCGACCGCGGCCAGCCTGGGGGTGCTCGCGGCCTTCAGCACGATGGCGCTCGAAGTCGCGCACGGAAAGCTGGGTCTTTGCACGGGGCTGCTCAACGAGCAGCACCCCTGGCTCTACAAGGCATCCGTGGTCACGCGAGACCTCGCGGCCGATGCGTATCGTCGGCGCATCTTGAGCGAACGCGGGCCGCTGCGCGGCGCCGACTACCTGGTGATGCGCGAGATCGCTCGGGCGAACGATGCGATGGAGATGACAAGAATCGCCCGCACCGTGGCAGAGCAGCTGAACCGGGTCGATGCAGCCCCACTCGATGGGGCACATGCCAGGGAGCCTCGACTCGTGTCTGTCGCGAGCGCGAACGGCGCATTCGGTGCGGGCTTTGTCGAGAGACGGCGACCGGGGTGATCGCGGGCAGGCCTGGATGCAGGCCTCGTCAAAGAGCAACGGCCCAGCCACTTTCGCAGCTGAGCCGTTGATTTCTTTGGTGGGCCCTGAGTGACTCGAACACTCGACCAACGGATTAAGAGTCCGCTGCTCTACCAACTGAGCTAAGAGCCCCTGAACTTGTCGCGACGCCGACTGTACCGTTAGCGTCATTTGGTGGGTCGTGCGTGACTCGAACACGCGACCAACGGATTAAAAGTCCGCTGCTCTACCGACTGAGCTAACGACCCAGCAAGCCCAACATTATAGCGTCGAATTCACAACGCCCGAGACGGGTCTCGACGCCCGGTTCAGCAGCGCCTCCAGCACCTCGCTCGCGGCCACCATGCCGAAGGTCGCGGTAACCGCGACGCTCGATCCGTAGCCATGGCAATTCAGGCTGCCGTCGACGTCGCAGGTCTCGTCGTCCGGCGCCCTCACCGTCTCGCGCGAGAAGACGCAGCGCACGCCGATGCGGCCGCTGCGCACGGCGCCGTGCTGCTTGCGCAAGCGCTGCCGCAGCGAGGCCAGCAGCGGGTCGTGCGTGACCGCGGACATGTCGTCGACTTCGACCGCCTGCGGCCTGCGTTTGCCGCCCGCCGCGCCGACGCACACGAGCGGCGTCGCGCTGGTCAGCGCCCACGCGGCCATCGCCGCCTTGGCGCGCACCTGGTCGCAAGCGTCGATCACCGCATCGACGGGATGCGCCAGCAGGCTCGGCCAGTTGGCTTCGTCGACGAACTCCTCCACCGGACGGATCACGCAGCCGGGATGGATGTCCAGCAGCCGCTCGCGCAGGGCCTGCGCCTTGGCCTGGCCCAGCGTCGCGCCGAGCGCCTGCACCTGCCGGTTGATGTTCGACTCGGCGACATGGTCCAGGTCGATCAGCGTGAGTTCGGCAACGCCGCTGCGCGCGAGCGCTTCGGCGGCCCACGAACCAACGCCACCCAGGCCCACGACCGCCACACGTGCCGCGCGCAGGCGCGAATAGCCTGCCTCGCCGTAGAGGCGGCGCAGGCCGCCGAAGCGGCGTTCGAGGTCGACGTCGGCGTCGAGGCGCATCACAACGCCTGCGAGGCGCGCATGCCGCGCGTGCCTACTTCAGCGCGGCCAGGCGCTCACGGCCGGCTTGTGCTGCTTCCGACTTGGGATAGGTTCTCAGCAGCTCGTCGATCGTGCGCCGCGCGGCCTTCGTCTCTTTCAGCTCGGCTTGGCAGTTGGCGATCGACAGCAGCGCTTCGGGTGCGCGGGCGCCATCGGGGTACTTGTTGACGAGGGCGCGGAACGCCGCGATCGCATCCCGGTAGTCACGCTTGCCATAGTAGGCGTTGCCCAGCCAGAACAGCACCGACTCGTTGAACCCGCTGCCCGGGTAGCGTTTCTGGAACCCCGCCAGCGCGCTCGCTGCAGCGGGGAAGTCGCCGCCGCGAAACGCGGCCATCGCTTCGTCGTAGAGCCGCTTCTCTTCGGGATCGGCCATGAATTCGCGGCCGTCGAGGCTCACCTTCTGCGGCTCGAGCCGGCGCATGCGGTCGTCGACACCTTGCTGCAGGTCCTTCACGCTGCGCTGCAGCTCGGCCACGTCGCGCACCATCTGTTCGTCCTGGCCGCGCAGCTTGGCGTTGTCGGCGCGAAGCAGCTCGATCTGCGCGTTGAGGTCGAGCAGGCTCTTCTTCAGCTGCGCGAGCTGGTCGGCCATCTGCGCGTTCAGTTCCGCCTGGCGGGCACGCTGCTGCTCGTTGCTCTGCTCGAGCTTCTGACGCAGATCGAGGATGGCCCGGCGTGCCTCGTCGTCGTCGAACAGGCCCGCGTGGGCGGCGGGGACGAACAGCGCGACGGCCGCAGCCGCGGCAACCACCCAACGGGACGGCATGAAGCTCATGGTGCGTGCCGCCTCAGCGGTTGACCAGTTCGGCGCGGCGATTCTTGGCCCAGGCAGCCTCGTCGCTGCCTTGCGCAGCCGGCCGCTCCTCGCCGAAGCTCACTGCCTCGAGCTGGTTCTCGTTGGCGCCCAGCAGCGCGAGCGATTTCGCGACCGACTCGGCGCGCTTTTGCCCGAGCGCCAGGTTGTACTCGCGTCCGCCGCGTTCGTCGGTGTGACCCTCGATGGCGAGCTTGCGCTTGCGGTCGGCGGCGAGCGCCTTCGCGTGCACCTCGATCGTCGGCCGGAACTCGTCCTTCACGACGAAGCTGTCGTAGTCGAAGTAGACGACGCGCGGCAGATTGCCCTGCGCGCTGGCATCGTTCTTGGTCAGGTCGACGCTCGCGACCTGGGACTGCGACGTGTTGCCGGTCGATGCGCCGGCGCCCGCGCCGATCTGCGTGGGCGTTGCGGTGTCGACCGGGGCCTTGGTCTCGTCGAGCTTGACACTGGAGCAGCCGGCAACGATCGCCGACACGGCAATGGCAGACAAGCTCCGTTGAGCAATGCGCTTGAGGTTCATGTGCTTGGTCCTGTTTTCAGTTCTGCGCGTTCGCCGCGCCTCGCGTTCCGGGTCCGCGACCCAACGACACTTGTATTGTCTATCGCCCGAAGGGGCCCCACACCGGCTCGCGCACGTCGGCCGTCGTCGACACGAGCCGCGCCTTGATCTTGCCATCCAGCGTGGTGGTCATCAATACGTCGCGTCCCGCGGCGCGGGTGGCGTAGATGATGAGCCGGCTGTTGGGCGCGAAGCTCGGGCTCTCGTCGTCGCTGGTGTCGGTGAGCGCCTGCGGCGAGCCGCCCCCCGCGAGATCCATCGTGTGCAGGCGGAAGGCGCCGCCCTGCCTCGAGATGTACGCAAGCGTGCGGCCATCGGGGCTGATCGCCGGGCTGATGTTGTAGCTGCCGGAGAAGGTGACCCGCTCGGGCGCTCCGCCGGTGGCCGGCATCCGATAGACCTGCGGGCTGCCGCCGCGGTCGCTGACGAAGTAGATCGTGCGGCCGTCGGGCGAAAAGGCCGGCTCGGTGTCGATCGCCGCGCTGTTGGTCAGGCGGCGTGTCGACTCGCCGTTGCGGTTCATCAGGTAGAGCTGCGAGCCGCCTTCGCGCGACAGCGTGAGCGCGAGCGTCTGCCCGTCGGGCGACCAGGCCGGGGCGCTGTTCGAGCCGCGGAAATTGGCGATCGCGCGGCGCTTGCCGCTCGCGACTTCCTGGGAATACACGACGGCCTTCTGGCTTTCGAAGGACACGTAGGCCAACTCGCGGCCGTTCGGCGACCAGGCCGGCGAGATGATCGGCTCGGGACTGTTGAGCGCGACCTGCCCGCCCTCGCCGTCGGCGTCGGCCACCCGCAGCGTGAATCGGTTGCCGCCCTTGGTGACGTAGGCGATGCGCGTGGAGAACACGCCCTTCTCGCCGGTCAGCTTCTCGTGAACGTAGTCGGCGATCCGGTGGGCCGCCAGGCGCAGGTCAGCCGCGTCGACCGCGTTGCTCTGGCCGCCGAGTTCGTTGCCCTTGACCACGTCCCACAGCTTGAAGCGCACGTCGTAGCGGCCGTCGGCCAGGCGCGACACCGAACCGCCCACCAGCGCGTCGGCCGCACGGCCGCGCCACTCGTTCATTGAAGGCTGGGCGTTCTCGTCGAGCACCGCCGGCGCGTCGACGCCGCGAAACAAGCCGCTGCGTTCGAGGTCGGCGCGCACGATCGCCGACAGTGTCTGGTTGGTTCGTTCCTCGTCGCGAAAACGCGCAATGGCGATCGGCAGGTGCGTGGCGCCGACGCCGGAGATTTCCACACGGAACTGGGCCGCAGCCGGGGCGGCAAGGAGCACGCCCGAGGCGCTAACGAACTGTCGTCGATTCAGCATGAGGTGTCATGACCCTGTTTTTACAGCTTGGTTCACCGCGTACGGGTCGACCCCGACGGGCGCGGCGGCGCGCAGCCTAGCCTGTCGAAGCCCACCCCCTGCGAAGAAGGGTGTGCTTGATGACCGAATGTGACATCGGCGCCGCAACGAAGCGGCAGGCGATTGTAGGCAGGCCTTCGCAGCAGGCGGGACCGCCGGGACATGCCGACGATAATGCCGGCTCATGACGACCCCCGTGCAGCCGCTGAAGGCGCGCCTCGCCCGCATCGCGCCCTTCTTCCGGGCCAGCCGCGCGGGGCTGCTGCTGGCGTTCGTCGGATCGGTGATCGCCGCGCTGACCGAACCGATGATCCCGGCGCTGATGAAGGTGCTGCTCGACAAGGGATTCCAGGCCAACGCGCTGCCTCTATGGCAGGTGCCGGTGGCGATCATCGGCATCTTCGCCCTGCGCGGCGCGGCGGGGTTCATCGCGCATTACGGCCTGTCGTGGGCCTCGAACCGCGCGATGGTGGAGATGCGCGACGCCATGTTCAGCCGGCTGCTCGACGCGCAACCGGCGCTGTTCGCGCGCCACGCGGCCAGCAACCTCATCAACACCCTCACCTTCGAGGTGCAGAACGGCGCCACGCAGCTCGTCAACGCCATGCAGACGCTGGTGCGCGACACGCTCGTGCTGGCCGCGCTGCTGGGCTACCTGCTGTGGCTCAACTGGCAGCTGACCCTCTTCGTCAGCGTCTTGTTGCCGGCCGTCGCGGTCGTCATGCGCGTGCTCAGCCGGCGCCTGCACCGCATCACCGTCGCGAGCCAGAAGGCCACCGACGAACTCGCCTACGTCGTCGAAGAGAACGTGCTCGCCTGGCGCATCGTGCGCCTGCACGCGGCCGAGAAGACCGAGGCGAAGCGCTTTCGCCACGTCAGCGAGAGCCTGCGCCGCCTGTCGATCAAGGCGACGGCAGCGGCCTCGACGATGACGCCGCTCACGCAGATTCTTGCCGCGGTCGCGCTGTCGGCGGTCATCGTCGCCGCCCTGTGGCAAAGCGGCCAGAGCGCCAACTCGGCCGGCAGCTTCGTCGCCTTCATCACCGCGATGCTGATGCTCATCGCGCCGATCAAGCACCTGTCGGACGTGGCCGGGCCGATCACGCGCGGCGTCGCGGCGCTCGAGCGCGGCATCAACCTGATCGACCAGTCGCCGCCGGAGTCGGGCGGCAGCTTCGACCCGGGCCGCAGCAGCGGCTCGATCGAGATGCGCGACGTGTCGCTGCGCTACCGCGACGACCAGCCCCCGGCGCTGGACCGCCTGACGCTGCAGTTGCGCTCCGGCGAGACGGTGGCACTGGTCGGCCCCTCGGGCGCGGGCAAGTCGACGCTCGTCAACCTGCTGCCGCGCTTTCTCGAGCCGACATCCGGCCAGGTGCTGCTCGACGGCACACCGCTGCCGCAGTGGGACGTGCATGCGCTGCGCCGCCAGTTCGCGCTCGTGAGCCAGGACGTGGTGCTGTTCAACGACAGCGTGGCTGCCAACGTCGCGCTCGGCGGCGAGGTCGACATCGAGCGCGTGCACGAGGCGCTGCGCAGCGCGAACCTGCTGGACTTCGTGAGCGGCATGCCGCAGGGCGTTCACTCGCCGATCGGCCACAACGGCAGCCAGCTGTCGGGCGGGCAGCGCCAGCGCCTGGCGATCGCCCGCGCGATCTACAAGAACGCGCCGATCCTGATCCTCGACGAAGCTACCTCGGCGCTGGACTCCGAATCCGAGCGCCTCGTGCAGCAGGCGCTCGACCGACTGATGCAGGGCCGCACCAGCCTCGTCATCGCGCACCGCCTGTCGACCATCGAACGTGCCGACCGCATCGTCGCGATGGAAAACGGCCGCGTGGTCGAACAAGGCAGCCACGCCGAACTGCTGGCGCACGGCGGGCTGTACGCTAGGCTGCATTCGCTGCAATTCAGGAGCCCCACATGACGACCCAGCCGATCAGCCGCTTCCCGGTTCCCGAACTCGACACCTTGCCGCCGGACGTGCGCCAACGCATCCTCGAGGTGCAGGAGAAGGCCGGCTTCGTGCCGAACGTCTTCCTTGCCTTCGCGCACCGGCCCGACGAGTTCCGCGCCTTCTTCGCCTACCACGACGCGCTGCTGCTGCGCGAGTCGGGCCTCAGCAAGGGCGACAAGGAAATGATCATCGTCGCGACCAGCGGCGCCAACAGCTGCCTGTACTGCGTGGTGGCGCACGGCGCGCTGCTGCGCATCTACGAGAAGAAGCCGATGGTCGCCGACCAGGTGGCGGTCAACTACCGCAAGGCCGACATCACCCCGCGCCAGCGCGCGATGCTCGACTTCGCGATGAAGGTCTGCAACGCTGCCGCGACAGTCGGCGAAGACGACTACGCTGCGCTGCGCGAGCACGGCTTCAGCGACGAGGATGCCTGGGACATCGCGGCCATCACCGCCTTGTTCGGGCTGTCCAACCGCATGGCCAACGTCACGTCGATGCGGCCGAACGAGGAGTTCTACCTGATGGGGCGGGTGCCGCGGCCAGCCGGCTGACCGGCGCGCCGGGTCGGCCGACATCGTCAGATCGGCAGCTTGCGCAGCGCGAAGCTCTGGCGCTCGGTGGGCTCGAGCGTCAGCCAGACCATCTCCCAGCCGTCGCGCACGCAGAACTCGTGCACGGCCTCGATCACGCCGTAGCGGAAGCCCTTCGCCCAGTTGCCCATCGAGTAGTCGTGCCCGGCGATGATGCCGTCGGGCTTCATCTTCGGCGCATAGGCGCGCAGCTCCTGAGCGGTCACGTCGTAGGCGTGCGACGAATCGATGTAGATCCAGTCCAGGCTCGCATCGGCGAAGTCGCCGACCGCCTGCAGCGACAGCGCCCGGTGCAGCACGACGCGGCCGTCGGCGATGCGATCGGCGAAGCGCGCCTTGACGGCATCGGCCTTCGCGTCGTTGTAGCGGCGCGTGGCCCAGTTGTCGACGAGATGCAGCACGGCCGGCTGCGCATGCTCGAGGATCTGCTGCGTGAAGTCGCCGCGGTCCACGCCGATCTCGGCGCAGACGCCGCCCGGCGGCAGGGCCTTCAGCAGCGCCCGACGGTCGAGCAACAGCCGGCAGTGGCGCGCATGCTCCTCGCGCAGTGGCACTTTCGGCAGTCGCTCTTCGACGGCCTCGCGCTTGCGCACCAGGTCGTGCTGGATGATCGGCTTGAGCAGAAAGGTGATCGGGCTGAAGATGCGCATCGTCGTTCCTGGGTCGTGCAGCTACATCAGCACGATGTCATAGGCCTCGGGCGAGCCCGTCGCCTCCGCCTGCAGCGAAATCGGCTTGCCGATGAAGTCGGAGAGGCCCGCCAGATGCTGGCTTTCTTCGTCCAGCAGCATCTCCACGACCGAGGGCGCCGCGATCACGCGGAACTCCTTGGGGTTGAATTGCCGCGCCTCGCGCAGGATCTCGCGCAGGATGTCGTAGCACACGCTGCGCGGCGTCTTCACCTGGCCCTTGCCTTGGCAGGTCGGGCACGGTTCGCACAGCATGTGCGCGAGCGATTCGCGGGTGCGCTTGCGAGTCATCTCCACCAGCCCGAGCTGCGTGAAGCCGCTGACCGTGATCTTGGTGCGGTCGCGGGCGAGCTGCTTGCGGAATTCGGCCAGTACGGCGGCCTGGTGTTCCTCGCGCGCCATGTCGATGAAGTCGACGATGATGATGCCGCCGAGGTTGCGCAGGCGCAGCTGGCGCGCCACCGCGCCGGCGGCTTCGAGGTTGGTCTTGAAGATCGTGTCGTCGAAGTTGCGCGCGCCGACGTAGCCGCCGGTGTTGACGTCGATCGTCGTCAGCGCCTCGGTCTGGTCGATCATCAGGTAGCCGCCCGACTTCAG
>CAJPFZ010000199.1 GCA_905339355.1 Burkholderiaceae bacterium | reverse complement strand
TCCATCATCTCCACGCACGACTGCACCGCCTCGCGCACCAGCTCCTCGTCCACCGGGTAGCGATAGCGAAATCGCAGGTGGCGCACACCCTTGCCGGTACCTTCGAGTTCGGGGAAGCGCTCGGCCAGCGCCGCACCGTTGAAGATCTGCAGGTTGGCGTGGTCCTTGTGCATGACGATCGCCACCGCGTGGGTGCCCTGGTAGGTGAACATCAGGTTGCCCCACTTCACCGAGCTCACCAGTTCGGGCGCGCTCGCCTGCACCAGGTCGCGCAGCAGGCGAGCCAGCTCCTGCTGTTCCGGACGCAGCGTATCGAACCAGGTCTCGATCAGCGCGGCGGGACGAAGAATGGAGCGCATGCGCGATTCTCCTGCGTCAAAGCTCGCGCGACTGGAAGGTGTCGCATTGCGCCACGCTTCCCGTTTGCAGGCCGCGCTTGAACCATGTCACGCGCTGGGCGCTGGTGCCGTGGGTGAAACTCTCCGGCACCACCGTGCCTCGGGACCGGCCCTGGATGGCATCGTCGCCGATCTGCGAGGCCGCGTTCAAGGCCTCTTCGACGTCGCCTTGCTCGAGCACCTGCCGCGCCGCCTGCGCGTCATGCGCCCAGATGCCCGCGAAGCAGTCGGCCTGCAGCTCCAGGCGGACGCTCATCGCGTTGATCTGCGACTCGCTCGCGCGGCCGCGCAGGCTGTCGAACTTGGCGGTGATGCCCATCAGCTTCTGCACGTGGTGGCCAACCTCGTGCGCAATGACGTAGGCCTGCGCGAAGTCGCCGGGTGCGCCGAGGCGGGACTTCATCACTTCATAGAAGCGCAGGTCGATGTAGACCTTCTCGTCGGCCGGGCAGTAGAACGGGCCCATTGCGGCCTGGCCGGTGCCGCAGGCGGTGGGCTCGCTGCCGTGGAAGAGCCGCAGCTTGGGCTCGCGGTAGGTGGAGCCGGCCTCGCGGAACTTGGCCTTCCAGACGTCTTCGGTATCGGCCAGCACCACCGACACGAAGCGCCCCATCTGGTCGGTGGTGGGCGGTGCCGGCGCGGGCGCCTGCTGGGTCTGCGGCGTGCCGCCGCCGCTCATCAATCCCAGGATGGTCAGCGGGTTGATGCCGAAGATCCAGCCCGCCACAACGGCAATTGCGACCGATCCGAGGCCGATGCTGCCGCCGCCGAGGCGAAAACCGCCACCCCTGCCGCCCCCGCCGCCACGCGCGTCCTCGACGTTGCTGCTCTCGCGGTTGCCTTCCCAGCGCATGAGGTTCCCCTGGTGAGCTCGGCGCATCCTGCGCCGGCTTGTGGAGAAGACCGGCAACCGGCGTGCCCGGGCGAGCCCGTCAGTGCCGGGAGTTCACTGTCTCAGGTTTTCGGCAGTGTCACGCCGCGCTGGCCCTGGTATTTGCCGCCGCGGTCCTTGTAACTGGTCTCGCAGACTTCGTCGCTCTCGAAGAACAGCACCTGCGCACAGCCTTCGCCAGCATAGATCTTGGCCGGCAGCGGCGTCGTGTTGCTGAACTCCAGCGTCACGTAGCCTTCCCACTCCGGCTCGAAGGGCGTCACGTTGACGATGATGCCGCAGCGTGCGTAGGTGCTCTTGCCGAGGCAGATGGTCAGCACATTGCGTGGGATGCGGAAGTACTCGACGGTCCGCGCCAGGGCGAAGCTGTTCGGCGGGATGATGCAGACGTCGGATTCGATGTCGACGAAGCTGCGCTCGTCGAAGTCCTTCGGGTCCACCACCGTGCTGTAGATGTTGGTAAAGACCTTGAACTCCGGCGCGCAGCGGATGTCGTACCCGTAACTCGAGGTGCCGTAGCTGACGATGCGATGCCCGTCGGGCGCGTGGCGCACCTGGCCCGGCTCGAAGGGCTCGATCATGCCGTGCTGCTCGGCCATGCGCCGGATCCACTTGTCGCTCTTGATGCTCATCGCCCTTCCTTGGAGTTGCCGCGATTCTAGAAGGGCTTGGAAGGCCGTCCGCGCAGCCGCGCTCACCGGCGGGGTATCCGCGTTTTGACAGTCGCGCCGTGCTGTGCTGCACTAGCATTCATGAGAGACACGTCCCCGGCGAGAAGGAGACCGACGACATGCGCAACGCGACCGAACTGATGGTGCAGTACGCGGCCTACCACCGCGACCGCCGCAACATCACCACCCACTTCATCGGCATCCCGCTCATCGTGTTCGCCATCGGCGTGCTGCTGGCACGGCCGAGCGTCCAGGTCGGGGGCCTCTTGCTCACACCGGCGTGGGTCCTCTGGGCGGCGTCGGCGGTGTGGTACCTGACACGCGGCAACCTGGTGCTGGGCGCCGCGGTGAGCGCCGCCACCGGCATCCTGATCCTGCTCGCGCAGCCGCTGGCAGCCGGCAGCACCGCAGCGTGGCTCGGCTGGGGGATCGGCATCTTCGTGCTCGGCTGGGTGCTGCAGTTCATCGGCCACTACTACGAAGGACGCAAGCCGGCCTTCGTCGACGACCTCGTGGGCCTGCTGGTCGGCCCGATGTTCGTCACCGGCGAGATGCTGTTCTCGCTTGGCTGGTGCAAACCGCTGCTCGATGAGATCGAGCGGCGCGTCGGGCCAACCATGCTGCGCGACCTGGCGCATCCGTGAACCCTGCCCGTGTCATTCCGGCGAGCCGGGATGACGGGGAGTATCAGGCCGCGCTTCGGGCTGAGCGTCGAACCGCTCGAAGCCGCAGTAGCAGATGAAGTGCCGGTTGCTCGCGCGGCCGAACAGGCACAGGCCGAGCTTGCGCGCAACGTCGTAGCCCATCTGCGTGATGCCGCTGCGCGAAACGATGATGGGCACGCCCATCTGCGCCGACTTGATCACCATCTCGCTGGTCAGCCGCCCGGTCGTGTAGAAGATCTTGTCGGCGCCGTGCACGCCGTTGAGCCACATCCAGCCGGCGATCGTGTCGATCGCGTTGTGGCGGCCGACGTCCTCGACGAACATCAGCAGCTCGTCCTGGCGGAACAGCGCGCAGCCGTGCACCGAGCCGGACGACTTGTAGGTGCTCTCCTGCAGCCGCATCGCGTTGAGCAGCCCGTACAGGCGCGTCTGCGCGAGCCGCGCCGACGCTTCGGTGGCCGGCGGCAGGCGCAGCGTGTCGAGTTCGCTCATCAGGTCGCCGAACACCGTGCCTTGACCACAGCCGGTCGTCACCACCCGCTTGGCCGTCTTCTCGTCGAAACGCTCGATGCCGGCGCGTGTCTTCACCGCGGCCGCGTCGACGTCCCAGTCGACGGTCACCGACTCGATGTCGGCGGCGGACTCGACGAGGCGCTGGTTGCGCAGATAGCCCAGCACCAGCAGTTCGGGCGCGGCGCCGAGCGTCATCAGCGTGACGAGTTCGCGGTTGTCGACGAACACCGTCAACGCCCGCTCGGCGGGAACCGTGATCCGGCGCTGCGCGCCGAACTCGTCGAGAACGGTCAGTTCCTGCGTCAGCGGCGCACTGGCTTGGGTGAGTCGGGGCGTCGTCATCGTGTACACAAGCATACGTGCCCGCGGCACGGCACGGGCCGACAGCCCCGGCCGGGCCTACTTCTTCTTGGGATCGAGCTGCGCCTCGGTCGCCTTGGAGCCAGGCGGTGAGGTGGCGGTGGCGGCCGGCGAATGCGCCCCCGAGGCCTCGAGCGGCTTCGGCGAGGACGCGGCAGCAGGCGCAACGGCGGCGGCGAACGGACCCGGGTCGGCGCAGGGCGCCGTCGCCACGGGCGGCCGGGTTTCCTTGCCCGCCGACTTGGCGGTCTTGTAATAGACGTCGGCTACGCGCTCCATCGAGCGGCACAGCTGGTAGGCGCCGACCTTGTCCGCCCAGGCACCCTTGGCCTTGGCCTCGTCGGCCTTGATCTGCGCGTCGGCCGACAACGGCGGCAGCTTGGCGAGTGCGAGCGGCGCCGCGAGCACGGCAGCCAGCGCGAGCGAGGGTGTGAGCAGCGACTTCATCGTTCGATTCCTCTCAAACCGCAGCGGTGTGCGTGCCGGCCTGGGCATCCGGTGTGCGTTGTGCCGGGATCTTGCCGGCCTGGATGTCGTCGTGCCACCACTCGTGGTGTTCGCGCGCCCAGGCATCGTCCACATAACCGTCGCGCATCGCACGGTAGGCGCCGCGCACGCCGACGGTGCCGAGGTAGATGTGGATGATGAACACGGCCACCATCAGCACGCCGGACACGGCATGGACCATGTGTGTCACCTGCATGTCGCTGCGCAGGTAGGCAAGCCCCGGGATCAGCTTGTCCATCACCAGGCCGGAGCCGATCGAGACCAGCCCGAGCAGGAACACGCCGATCCAGAAGATCAGCTTCTCGGCCGCGTTGAAGCGGTGCGACGGGATCTCCTTGCCGCTCAAGACGCCGCCGCCTTTCATCAGCCACCTCAGGTCGCCCTTGCGCGGCAGGTTGTCGCGCGCAAAGGCGATGATCATGATGACCAGCGACACCGCGAACAGCGGCCCGACGAAGTTGTGCGCGTTCTTGAGCACGTAGCTGAGCCAGCCGAACAAGGTCAGCCCGATGACCGGCAGCAGGAAGAACTTGCCGAAGGCCATCACGATGCCCGACACCGCCAGCACCACGAACGCGATCGCGTTGGTCCAGTGCGCCGCGCGCTCGAAGTAGGTGAAGCGCTCGATGCGGCGCGCGCCGGTGTTGGGTGCGTGGCCAAGCGATCCCTTGGCGAAGTAGAACAGCGCCAGCGCCACGATGACGATGAGCAGCAGCGAGCCGCCATAGGGAATGATCCATTGGTTGCGCACCTGGCGCCACGCCTCGCCGGCGTTCGTCGCGCGCGAACCGGGGTACTGGACGAAGGGCTGCACCAGCACGCCCATCTCGGCGCCGGGCAGGTTGCTCACGCCCGGCCGGCTGCCCGAGTCGTGCACCCCGCGCCAGAACGGCGCGTTGTTGCCCGGTTGCGTCTTCGCGCGCACGGCGTTGGTGTCGCCCGGCTGCGGTTCGGGCGCTGCAGCCACGCTCGCCGGCGCGCTGAAACGCGGCGCCGTCGCGGCATCCTGTGCCGGCGCGCTGCCCGCCAGCGCGATCGTGCAGGCGAGCAGCGCGGTTCGGATCATGGCCTTCATGCGAGTTCCTTCAGCGGTTGGCGGTCGTCGACCCCCGTCACCTCACCCTGGCGTACTCGTTCTGCGCCCGGGCGCGGGTGCGCATCTGCTCATCCCAGCTCGCCTTGTCGCCGGCCGTCCAGCCGGGCGCGACATACGCGTTGCCGGTGCCTTGCCAGGCGTGGGTGTCGGACTTGCGCGGGTTGGCGGTCTGCGGCTCTTCGGTGCACCCGGAGAGAGCGAACGCCAGCACGGCGGCAGCGCACACGAACATCGATGTCTTCATGATTTGGCCGGCTCCTTCGGCGTGGGCGCGACGCCGTTGCCCTGTGCCGGCTTGCCGTAGGCGGTTCCCCAGCCCCAGACCTCGCTGCCCTTGCCGCGGTTGAGCACGCGGGTGCGGAAGATGTCGGCCACCACGTCGCCGTCGCCGCCCAGCAGCGCCTTGGTCGAGCACATCTCGGCGCAGGCGGGAAGCTTGCCTTCGGCGAGCCGGTTGCGGCCGTACTTCTGGAACTCCGCTTCGCTGCCGCTCGCCTCCGGCCCGCCGGCGCAGAAGGTGCACTTGTCCATCTTGCCGCGCAGGCCGAAGGTGCCGTTGGTCGGGAACTGCGGCGCACCGAACGGGCAGGCGTAGCTGCAGTAGCCGCAGCCGATGCAGACGTCCTTGTCGTGCAGCACCACGCCTTCCTCGGTGCGGTAGAAGCAGTCGACCGGGCACACCGCCATGCAGGGCGCGTCGCTGCAGTGCATGCAGGCGACCGAGATGCTCTTCTCGCCCGGCACGCCGTCATTGAGCGTGACCACGCGGCGGCGGTTCACGCCCCATGGCACCTCGTTCTCCTGCTTGCAGGCAGTCACGCAGCCGTTGCACTCGATGCAGCGCTCGGCATCGCAGATGAATTTCATTCTGGCCAT
>CAJPFZ010000198.1 GCA_905339355.1 Burkholderiaceae bacterium | reverse complement strand
GGCCTTCCTCACCGTCGGCATCTCGCTGAAGCTGGCCCTCTTTCCGCTGCACCAGTGGCTGCCCAACGCCTACGCCTACGCGCCCTCGGCGGTGTCGGCCTTCCTCGCCGCCACCGCCACCAAGGTCTCGGTGTACGCCCTCCTGCGCTTCTACTTCTCGGTGTTCGGCGAGACCGCCGTCTTCAAGCGCCTGCCGATGGAAGACCTGATGCTGATCCTGGCGCTGGCCGGCATGTTCGTCGCCTCTGCGGTGGCGATCTTCCAGCACGACCTGAAGCGGCTGTTCGCCTACTCCAGCGTGGCGCAGATCGGCTACATCGTGCTGGGCATCTCCTTCGATTCGGTGACGGGGCTCACCGCCACCATCGCGCATCTGGTCAACCACGCCGTCACCAAGGGCGGCCTGTTCCTGCTGCTGGGCGCCGTCATGGCCGGCATGGGCGGCGTCACGCTCGCGCGCGTGCACGGCATCGGCCGCGTCATGCCGCTCACCGCCTTCGGCATCGTGCTGTGCGGCCTCGGCCTGATCGGCGTGCCCGGCACAGCCGGCTTCGTCAGCAAGTGGTACCTGATCCTCGCCGCGCTGGAGAAGGGCCAGTGGTGGCTGGTGTTCCTCATCGTCGCCTCATCGCTGCTGGCGGTGGCCTACGTCTGGCGCTTCGTCGAGGCGGCGTATTTCCACGCACCGCGCGCCGACCTCGCCGCGGTGCGCGAGGCGCCGGCGGGGCTGGCGATCCCCGCCTGGACCCTGGTCGGCGCCACGATCTGGTTCGGCCTCGACACCTCCGTCACCGTCGGCTCCGCCGCGCGCGCGGCGGCGATGCTGCTGGGAGCGCCCTGATGGCGGCCGAGCATCTCATCCTCGCCGCGCTGGGGACGCCGCTCGTCGGCGCCGTCGGCATCGCCCTCAGCCACCGCACGCCGAACTGGCGCGAGACGGTGACGCTGACGACGGCGGCGGCGCTGCTCCTCTGCGTCGCCGCGCTGCTGCCCGGCGTGCTGGCCGGCGCGCGACCGGCGCTGCGGCTGATGGAAGTCCTGCCTGGCCTCGACCTCGCCTTTTCCGTCGAGCCGCTCGGCATGCTCTTCGCCCTGGTCGCCTCGGGACTGTGGATCGTCAACTCGCTCTACTCGATCGGCTACATGCGCGGCAACGACGAGGCGAACCAGACGCGCTTCTACATCTGCTTCGCCCTGGCGATCGCCGCGGCGCTGGGCATCGCCTTCTCCGCCAACGTGTTCACCCTGTTCGTCTTCTACGAGCTGCTGACGCTGATCACCTATCCGCTGGTGACCCACCACGGCAGCGACAAGGCAAGGAACGGCGGGCGCACCTACCTCGGCCTGCTGGTCGGCACCTCGGTGCTGTTCCTCCTGCCGGCCCTGGTGTTCACCTGGCACATCGCCGGCACCACCGACTTCGCGCCGGGCGGTATCCTCGGCGGCCGCCTCGACGGCCTCGCCCTGGCCGGCCTGCTGGCGCTCTACATGTTCGGCCTCGGCAAGGCGGCGCTGATGCCCTTCCACCGCTGGCTGCCGGCGGCGATGGTGGCGCCGACACCGGTCTCGGCGTTGCTGCACGCCGTCGCCGTGGTGAAGGCTGGCGTCTTCAGCGTGGTGAAGGTGGTGGTCTATGTCTTCGGCCTCGACGGCCTCGCCGGCGCCGCCGACTGGCTGGTCGCCGTCGCCGGCTTCACCATCCTCGCCGCCTCGGTGGTTGCGCTCAACGCCGACAACCTGAAGCGGCGCCTGGCCTACTCGACCGTCAGCCAGCTCTCCTACGTGGTGCTTGCCGCCGCGCTGCTGGCGCCGCTGTCGGTGGTCGGCGCGGCGCTGCACATCGCCGCCCACGCGCTCGGCAAGATCACCCTGTTCTTCGCCGCCGGCGCCATCTACACCGCCGCGCACAAGACCGAGGTGAGCCAGCTCGACGGCATCGGCCGGCGCATGCCGTGGACCATGGGCGCCTTCGCCATCGGCGCGCTGTCGATGATCGGC
>CAJPFZ010000197.1 GCA_905339355.1 Burkholderiaceae bacterium | reverse complement strand
GGCAAAGGGACATGTCAAACGGCTGTCACATTGACGTCTGATGATGGCGGCATCTGGTGCGAACGTCGCGCTGCATGCCCCCATGAACCCCAGCGGCCATACCCTGCCACGAGCTTCGAACAAGACCGTCCTGCTGGTGGTCCGCGAAGCCGAAGTGCGCGAGCTGATCGCGGCGAGTTGCCGGTTTGCCGGCATCTATCCCGTACAGGCGGATTCGCGAACGAGGGGCCGCCTGCTGATCACTCAGGTGCTGCCCGACGCCGTCGTCGTCGATCTCGATTCGCCCGAAGCCGCGGGCCTGGAGTTCGCCGCCGACGTCAGGACGCTCGCCCAGGGCCGCCGCATCCCGATCATCATGCTCACCGCCAGTCCCGCCGAGTCCTGCGGCGCGCGTGGAGCGGTCTGCGGCGCGGACGATTGCGTGTCCAAGCCTTTCGTGCCGAGCGACCTGGTGGCGCGCCTCGCGCGCCTTCTCGGAAGCGAGGCGACGAGCCGCTCGCCGGGTCGAATCGTCGCCGGCCCGCTGGAACTCGATCCCACCGAGCACACGGTGATGGCGCACGGCCTGCGAGGCAGCGAGCCACTGACGCTGGCCGCGGCCGAGTTCAGGCTGTTGCAGCACTTCATGCTCGCGCCCGACCGCGTGCACGGCCGCGAACAGCTGTTGGCCAAGGTGTGGCGCGACCAGCACGGCCTGGACGCCCGGACCGTCGACCAGACCGTCAAGCGGCTGCGAGTCAGCCTGGCCGCGGCCGGCCTGCAGGATCTCGTCGAAACGGTCAGGGGCGTGGGCTACCGGTTCGCGATCCGGCTGCACGAGCGCATCGGTTGGTGACGCCCGCGTGACGCGAGCGGCCAGATCGCCGCGCGAACCACGGGCACGCAGGCTGTCATGTCGAAAAGCAGCTCTTGTCACGAAACTTTCACGCGACCTTCCTACAGTTCACCGCAAGGGTCACCTCAACAAGGAGCAATCATGAAAGCACGAATTCAACTGGCATCGGTCGCGATCGCCGCGGTCGCGACAATGAGCGGCGCATCCGCGCTGGCGCAAGCGCAAGTCGTCAAGATCGACGGTTCGTCGACCGTCTTCCCGGTCACCGAAGGCATCGCCGAAGACTTCCAGAAGGCCAAGAAGGGCGCCGTCAAAGTGACGGTCGGCATCTCCGGCACCGGTGGCGGCTTCAAGAAGTTCTGCCGCGGTGAGATCGACATCGCGGATGCGTCCCGTCCGATCACCAAGAAGGAGATGGACGATTGCAAGGCCGCCGGCATCGAGTACTTCGAGCTGCCGGTCGCGTTCGACGCGCTCACCGTCGTCGTGAACCCGAAGAACAACTTCATCAAGCAGCTGTCGATCGACGAGCTCAAGACGATGTGGGAACCGGCCGCGCAGGGCAAGGTCATGCGCTGGAACCAGGTCAACCCGGCCTTCCCCGACGCGCCGCTGAAGCTGTTCGGCGCCGGCGCCGACTCCGGCACCTTCGACTACTTCACCGAGGCCGTCACCGGCAAGTCCAAGTCCAGCCGCGGCGACTTCACCGCCTCCGAAGACGACAACGTGCTGGTGCAGGGCGTCGCGCAGGACGTCAATGCGATCGCCTTCTTCGGCTACGCCTACTACGCAGAGAACCAGGGCCGCCTGAAGGCGGTGCCGATTGCCGAGAAGGCAGGCAAGCCTGGCGTGTCGCCGAGCGAGAAGACCGTGCTCGACGGCACCTACACGCCGCTGTCGCGCCCGATCTTCATCTACGTCAGCGCCAAGTCGATGGCCAAGCCGGAGGTGAAGGAGTTCGTCGAGTACTACATGGCCGAAGGCGCCAAGGTCGCCAAGGAAGTGAAGTACGTGCCGCTGCCGGCCACTGCCTACAAGACCAACCTCGAGCACCTCGCCAAGGGCAAGAAGGGCACGGTGTTCGGCGGTGCCAACGAAGTGGGCATCACGATCGAGTCGCTGCTGTCGCGCGAAGCCAAGCTCTGATGCGGCGGATGCGGCGCAGCTCGAGAGGAAGACAGCATGTCCGTTAGCCCGAGCTCGCCGCTCCTGATGCACCCTCCCGCGCTCACTGGCTCGGCCCGGCTCGCCGAATACGCCCGCGCGAAGGCGCAGCGGCGGCGGCGCGAGGCGATCATTCGCTTCGTGCTGCTGATGGCCGCGTGTGTTTCCGTGTTCACCACCGTCGGCATCGTCTACGTGCTGGTCAGCGAGTCCGTCGCCTTCTTCG
>CAJPFZ010000196.1 GCA_905339355.1 Burkholderiaceae bacterium | reverse complement strand
GCCGACCATCTTCCAGGAGGCGAGGTTGTCGAGCGCCGTGCCCCACAGCACGGCCTTCTTGCCGCCGGCGTTCATGGCGATGTTGCCGCCGATGCAGGAGGCGTCGGCCGAAGTCGGGTCGACGGCGAAGACCAGTCCGGCTTCCTCGGCGGCTTCCATCACGCGCCGCGTCACCACGCCGGCGCCGCACTGGATGGTGGCGTAGGGCCGGTCCGTTCCGGGCAAAGTCAGCTCCTGGGGCACGGCGAGGCGGTCGAGCTTTTCGGTGTTGATGACCGCCGAGCGGGCGTCGAGCGGCACGGCGCCGCCGGTGTAGCCGGTGCCGCCGCCGCGCGGAATGATCGTCAGGTCGAGTGCAATGCAGTCCTTCACCAGGCCGGGAATTTCCTCCTCCGTGTCCGGGCAGAGCACGACGAAGGGGTACTCGACGCGCCAGTCGGTGGCGTCGGTGACGTGCGAGACGCGCGCCAGGCCGTCGAAGCAGATGTTGTCGCGCCGCGTGTGCCTCGAGAGGGCGCGCAGCACCTTGGCACGCAGGGCGGCGGTGGCCTCGAAGCCGCTGGCGAAGCGATCGACCGCCCCGTGCGCCGCCGCCAGCAGCTGCGCGACGGCCTCGTTGCCCTGGCGGCGCTTCTCGATTTCGGCGAGGCGGTGGCGCAGCGCACCGATCAGCGCTTCGCGGCGATCGCGGTTGCCGAGCAGGTCGTCCTCCAGATAGGGATTCCTCTGCACCACCCAGATGTCGCCCAGCACCTCGTAGAGCATGCGCGCCGAGCGGCCGGTGACGCGCTCGGCGCGCAGTTTGTCGAGCACCCGCCAGGCCTCCAGCCCGAGCAGGCGGATGACGATCTCCCGGTCGGAGAACGAGGTGTAGTTGTAGGGGATTTCGCGCAGGCGGGCGGTCATGCGGGCGAAGGCGGCTTCAAAGGAGGGAATTTTAGCTTACCGCGGCGCAACACGCAGCGTAATCAAACCCTTGCGGGGCGCATGGCCTTGAGAGCCGGGCCCGGCGCTGTTACCCTTGCGCGACCATGACCCTCGACTACCTCACCAGAATCCTCAACGCGCAGG
>CAJPFZ010000195.1 GCA_905339355.1 Burkholderiaceae bacterium | reverse complement strand
CGCGACTCTTCCGGCTCGGCGCGCTCGCCCCAGGCGGGCGGGTGGTTGTCCAGCAGGCTGCGGAATTCGGCCACGTCCTGTGGCCGGTCTTCGGGCCGCGGCGCCAGCGCCGCATCGATGGCCGCGAGGAACGAGGGGCTGAAGTGCAGCTGCGGGTGGGTTTGGCACACGCGGTGCGCCAGCGCCGCCATGCCCTCGCGCGGCGCAGGAGCGTAGAGCGAGGTGGGCGGCGGCAGCTCGCCGCCAAGGCAGTACCTGACCACGGCGGCCAGCGCATACAGGTCGGTCCACGGTCCGAGCGGCCGCTCGGGCGAGGGGGCGGTCTGCTCCAGCGGCGCGAACGACGGCGCCAGCAAGGCCATCAGCGCGCGCGCCCTGTCGCCGACGATCGCTCGCCGTTCTGCCGAGGGGCCCATCAGCACCGGGCGGTCGTCGGGCAGCAGCAGGATCTTGGCCGGCGCGATCTCGCGGTGCAGTCCGCCCGCGTCGTGCAGCGCCGCCAGCGCATCGAGCAATCCGTCGAGCAGCCCGCGCAGCGACGCTTCGTCGGGCGGGGCCGCCAGCGCCTGGCGCAAGGCGAGCAGGCTGTGACCGGGATAGAACGGCATCGCGCGGTAAACGGTGCCGTTGGCTTCCCACTGGCGCAGCACGTGCACCAGCGAGGGGTGGTCGCAGCGCGCGAGCAACTGCGCCTCATCGACGAAGGCGCGGCGGCCACGCTCGAAGGCGTCGGCGTGCGAGGCGGCGCGCAGCAGCACCTGCATGCCGTCCTCGCCGCGCACCGCCAGCGTGTCGGGCAGGTACTCCTTGATCGCCACTCTGCGCTCGAAGCTCTCGTCGTTGGCGAGATACACGAGGCCGAAGCCGCTGCTGCCGATCACCCGTTCGATGTCGAACTCTTCCAGCCGCGTACCGGGCAGCAGGGCGTCCGGCCGCGGCGCCGTGCCCTGAACGGCGGCGACCTCGTCCGCGGCCCAGCCGGGCTCGGATGCGGTGTAAGCGGGGGGCGGCATTGCGCGGCGACGGTCCATGGGATGAGGCGAGGTACTGCAGGGTCAGCTTAAGCCGGGGCCGTGGTGAGCAACTGTTCGCTTTTGTGTTCGTTTGACGGCCGGTGGTTCAACCGCGCCGCGCGTGGTGCCCGGCTGCCGGGCACGGCTATGCTTGCCGGCTTTCCACGGCGATTCAGAAAAAGAGCGAGGCAATCGATGTTCCTGGTCTGCGGCGAAGCCTTGATGGATGTGTTTGCGGGGGGCGACACGCCCACCGGCATGGTGCTCGATGCCCGCGTGGGCGGATCGCCGTTCAACGTCGCCGTCGGATTGGCGCGGCTGGCGCAGCCAGTGGCGCTGCTCGGGGCGGTGTCCAGCGGGTTCCTCGGCGAACGTTTGGTGACGGCCTTGCGAGGCGAAGGCGTCGCGACCGACACCGTGGCCCGCGTGGACGCGCCGACGACGCTCAGCGTGGTCGGCCTGGACGCGAGCGGCGTCCCCTCATATGCGTTCTACGGCGAGCGCGGGGCCGACCGCCAACTTGATGCGCCAGCGCTGGCGGCCGTGCCGGCCGGCCTGCTTGCCATCCACCTCGGCTCCTACACCACGGTGGTGCAGCCGATCGCCGACACGCTGCGCAGCCTGGTCGAGCAGCGCCGCGATCGCACGACGATCTCTTTCGATCCCAACATCCGGCTCAACGTGGAGCCGAATGTGGCGATCTGGCGCGACACGCTGCAATGGATGCTGCCGCGCAGCCACCTCCTGAAGATCAGCGAGGAAGACCTTGGCCTGCTGCTGCCGGGCGAGACGCCGCAGGCCTTCGCCGCGCACGCGCTGGCCCTGGGCGTGCGGCTCGTGGTGGTGACGCGCGGCGGCGACGGTGCGCTCGGCTGGACGGCGTCGGCGCAGGCGAGCGTGCCGACACCGTCAGTCGAGGTGGTCGATACGGTGGGCGCCGGAGACACATTCCAGGCTGCCATGCTGACCTGGCTGGCAGAACACGACGCGCTCGCGCCGGCCGCGCTCGCGGCGTTGTCGCCAGCCGACCTGGACGCGGCGCTGCGTTTCGCCGCCGGCGCCGCCGCCATCACCTGCTCGCGCCGCGGCGCCGACATGCCGCGTCGCCACGAGCTGCCCGGCGCGCCGCGCTGAGCGGCTGAACGGCGCAGAGGCCACACGCCGCGGCGGATGTCGACGTTCGTCTTCCTCAAGCTGCTGGCGATCTTCATCGTCGTTGCGATCGGCTGGGTCGCCGGGCGGCTGCGCTGGCTGGGCGACAACGACCCGGCGCGCACGCTGTCGAACGCGGCGTTCTACATCTTCATTCCGGCCCTGCTGTTCCGCACCACGGCGCGCGTGGAGTTCGCGAGCCTGCCGTGGGGAACGCTCGCGGCCTTCTTCGTGCCGGTGCTGCTGCTGCTCGCCGTCGTCTACGCGTGGCAGCGGAGCGCCAACCGCAAGGGCCGCCTGCCGGCGGCTGCTCCCAGCGTGCGCGCGATCTCGGCGACTTTCGGCAACACGCTGCAGATCGGCGTGCCGGTGGTGACCGCGCTGTTCGGCGAGGCAGGACTTGCCATCCACATCACCATCATCAGCCTGCATGCGCTGATCCTGCTGACGGTGCTGACCGCGCTGGTCGAGCTCGACCTCGCACGCGAGCGCCGCGAGCTCGGCCACGCGCGCACGCGGCTGTGGCAGACGGTCGCCAGGACGGCGAAGAACACCATCATCCATCCGGTGGTGCTGCCGGTGCTCGCCGGCCTGGTGTGGAACGCGCTCTTTCCGCCGCTGCCGGCGCTGATCGACGAGACGCTGCTCGCGATGTCGCAGGCGGTGGTGCCGCTGTGCCTGGTGCTGATCGGCATGTCGCTCGCGTATTACGGCGTGCGCGGCGGCGCCGGTGGCGCGGTGTTGGTGTCGCTGCTCAAGCTGATCGTGTTGCCGGCGGTCGTGCTGGCGATCGGGCATTGGGGCATGGGGCTCGACGGACTGCCGCTGGCGGTGGTGGTGATCGCCGCGGCGCTGCCGGTCGGCTCCAACGCGCTGATCTTCTCGCAGCGCTACGAAACGCTGGAAGGCGAAACCACGACGGCGATCGTGTTGTCGACGCTGGCGTTCGTGCTGACGGCGCCGATGTGGCTCGCGGTCTTGAGCCAAGTCCGCTGATCTGCGTGTCGCCCAGGTGACCTAGACCAGTTGAGGTTTCCCCGAGAAAAATCTCACGGAAGCGGGGCTATCATCGCCCGCTCGCTGCCCACAAGGCGGCCGACGGTTCCCACTCCGCCACATTCGAGGACGATCCCCCATGAACACTCGCGGTTTCACTTTGAAGGCCCTTGCGGCAGGCGTGTTCCTCGCTTGCACCGGCACCAGTTTCGCGGCCAAGACGCTCGTCTACTGCTCCGAAGGCAGCCCTGAAGGCTTCAATCCGCAGTTCTTCACGACGGGCACCACGCTCGACGCGTCGTCCGTGCCGATGTTCAACCGCCTGGTGCAGTTCGAACTCGGCACCACCAAGGTCGTGCCCGGCCTCGCCGAGAGCTGGACCGCCTCGCCCGACGGCCTGACCTACACCTTCAAGCTGCGCCGAGGCGTCAAGTTCCACAGCAACGACAAGTTCAAGCCGACGCGCGACTTCAACGCCGACGACGTGCTGTTCTCGTACAACCGGATGGCCGACGCGAACCATCCCTTCCACAAGACCTCGCCCGGCCAGACCTTCGCCTACTTCGAAGACATGGGCATGAACGACGTCGTGGCGAAGGTCGAGAAGCTCGACCCGATGACGGTGCGCTTCGTGCTGAAGAAGCCGGAGGCGCCTTTCATCGCCAACCTCGCGATGGACTTCGCCTCGATCCACAGCGCCGAGTACGCCGACAAGATGGCCGCGGCCAAGACGCCTGAAGTGATCGACCGCGAGCCGATCGGCACCGGCCCGTTCCAGTTCGTGAGCTACCAGAAGGATGCGGTGATCCGCTACAAGGCCTTCGATCAGCACTGGGACGGCCGCCCGAAGATCGACAACCTGGTCTACGCGATCACCACCGACGCCTCGGTGCGCTACGCGAAGCTGAAGACGGGCGAATGCCACGTGATGGCCTTCCCGAAGCCGGCCGACGTCGAGCTGATGAAGAAGGACCCGAACATCAATCTCGTGCAGCAGCAGGGTCTGAACGTCGGCTACGTCGCCTTCAACGTCGAGAAGAAGCCGTTCGACAACAAGGCGGTGCGCCAGGCGCTGAACATGGCCGTCAACAAGAAGGCCATCCTCGACGCGGTCTACCAGGGCGCGGGCCAGGTGGCGAAGAACCCGATCCCGCCGACGCTGTGGTCCTACAACGACAAGGTGAAGGACTACCCCTACGACGTGGCCAAGGCCAAGGACATGCTCGCCAAGGCCGGCGTCGCCCCGGGCACCGAAGTCGAGCTGTGGTACCTGCCGGTCACGCGTCCCTACAACCCGGACGGCAAGCGCATGGCCGAGCTGATCCAGGCCGACTGGGAGAAGGTTGGCATCAAGACCAAGCTGCTGACCTACGAATGGGGTGAGTACCGCAAGCGCAGCAAGGTCGGCGAGCAGCACGCGATGATGTTCGGCTGGTCTGGCGACAACGGCGACCCCGACAACTTCTTCGTGCCGCTGCTGAGTTGCCCGGCGGTCAAGGGCGGCGGCAACGTGGCCCGCTGGTGCAACAAGGACTTCGAGGACCTGGTCAACAAGGCCAAGTCGACGCCCAAGCAGTCCGAGCGCGCGGCAGCGTACGCCCGCGCCCAGGAGATCGTGAAGGAAGAAGCGCCCTGGGTCACCATCGCCCACTCCGTGCGCTTCGATCCCGTGCGCAAGGAAGTGAAGGGCTACAAGATGGACGCGACGGCCCACCACTACTTCAACAAGGTCGACCTCGTCAGCCCGAAGTAACGCGGCCTTTGTCCTTCATGCCGTCGCACGTCATCCCGGCGAACGCCGGGATCCACGCGTGCCCGCGCTGCGTCGATGGATCCCGGCTTGCGCCGGGATGACGTTTCCCCACTTCCATGTTCGCCTTCCTCTTCAAGCGCCTCGGCCTGGTGCTGCCGACCTTTCTCGGCATCACGCTGCTGGTGTTCGCGCTGATCCGGCTGCTGCCCGGCGACCCGGTGGAGGCGCTCTCCGGCGAGCGCGGCATGACCGAGGAGCGCTACCAGCGCCTGACCAAGGAGTTCGGCCTCGACCGGCCACTGCCGGTGCAGTACGGCGACTACCTCTGGAAGGCGGTTCGCGGCGACCTCGGCTACTCGACCATCACGCACGAGCCGGTGTTCAAGGAGTTCACCGCGCGCTTTCCGGCGACGATCGAGCTGTCGGTGGTGGCGATGCTGTTCGCGCTGGTGGTCGGCCTGCCGGCGGGCATCCTCGCCGCGCTCAAGCGCAACACGGTGCTCGACTACACGGTGATGGGGGCGTCGCTCACCGGCTACTCGATGCCGATCTTCTGGTGGGGGCTGCTATTGATCCTCACCTTCTCGGTCACGCTCGGCTGGACGCCGGTGTCCGGCCGCATCGGCATCATGTTCGACATCCCGAGCGTCACCGGCTTCATGCTGATCGACTCGCTGCTGTCGTCCGATGAAGGGGCGTTCAAGAGCGCCGTGCGCCACCTGATCCTGCCGGCGATCGCGCTCGGCACGATCCCGCTGGCGGTGATCGCGCGCATGACGCGCTCGTCGATGCTCGAGGTGCTGCGCGAAGACTACGTTCGCACCGCGCGCGCCAAGGGCGCTTCGAGCTTTCGCGTGATCGGCATCCACGCGCTGCGCAACGCGCTGATCCCGGTGGTGACGACGATCGGCCTGCAGGTCGGCACGCTGCTCGCGGGCGCCATCCTCACCGAGACCATCTTCTCCTGGCCCGGCATCGGCAAGTGGCTGGTCGAGGCGATCCACCGCCGCGACTACCCGGCGGTGCAGGGCGGCATCCTGCTGTCGGCCACGGTCATCATCGGCGTCAACCTGATCGTCGACCTGCTGTACGGCGTGATC